>JBFFND010000152.1:0-6096 GCA_041563375.1 Gammaproteobacteria bacterium
GCCGTCCTGGTTGAGCCGATCCAAGGTGAGGGCGGTATCAACATGCCCGACCCGG
Source organism: Gammaproteobacteria bacterium (assembly GCA_041563375.1). Lineage (GTDB taxonomy): Bacteria > Pseudomonadota > Gammaproteobacteria > SZUA-229 > SZUA-229 > SZUA-229. Next base: position 56 of record JBFFND010000152.1, read on the forward strand.
ATTTCCTCCAGCACTTACGTGAATTGTGCGATCAAAACGAATGGCTGCTGATGCTGGATGAAATCCAGACCGGCATGGGCCGAACCGGCAAATGGTTCGCCTACCAGCACACCGACTGCATGCCGGATGTGGTCTCCCTGGCAAAGGGCCTGGGCAATGGCGTACCTATTGGTGCCTGTATGGCCAGGGGCAAGGCCGCAGAGGTGTTTAATCCGGGCAACCATGGTTCAACCTTCGGCGGTAACCCGCTGACCTGTGCCGCCGCCAGTGCGGTCATCAATACCATTCAACAGGAGAACCTGTGCCAGCGCGCAGACGAACTGGGACAGACATTACTCGAGGCTTTCAAACGCGAGCTGGCAGCCGTGCCTGCAGTCACTGCAATCCGCGGCAAGGGCCTGATGATCGGCATCCAGCTGGATCGCGAGTGCGCGCCACTGGTCAAAGCAGCGCTGCAACAGCACTGCCTGATCAATGTAACCGCGGGCAATGTAATTCGCCTGCTGCCCCCACTTATTCTCAGCGATCAGCAGGCCACGCAAATTATTCAGACCGTGTGCCAGCTGATTAAAGAATTTACCGAACAAACCTAGCGGAGACGCCCATGGCGACACGCCACTTTCTAAGCCTACTGGATTTATCCACCTCCGAACTCAGGCAACTGCTGCAGCGGGGGATTGAACTTAAAAACATGCAGCGCAGCGGACAGCTATTCGAACCGCTGAAAAACAGGGTGCTGGCGATGATTTTTGAGAAGTCATCCACCCGCACCCGCGTTTCCTTTGAAACCGGCATCGCCCAGCTGGGCGGTCACGCCCTGTTTCTCTCTCCGCGCGATACCCAGCTGGGTCGAGGCGAACCGATCGAGGACACCGCACGGGTACTTTCCAGTATGGTCGACATCATTATGGTGCGCACCTTCGAGCATGAAAAAATCACCAAGTTTGCAGAATACTCCTCGGTGCCAGTGATTAACGGCCTCACCGACTTGCTGCACCCCTGCCAGCTGCTTGCCGATATGCAGGCCTGGATTGAACACCGCGGTGATATGCAGGGCAAAACGGCAACCTATGTGGGCGATGGCAACAATATGTGCCACTCCTATATCAATGCCGCCTGCCAGCTGGATTTCAAACTGAATATCGCCTGCCCGGAGGGCTATGATCCGGATCCGGCATTGCTGGAGGCCGCCGGTTCACGGGTTAAGGTGTTCCGCGACCCACGGGCCGCCTGTGAAAATGTAGACCTGATTGTGACCGATGTCTGGGCCAGTATGGGCCAGGAAGATGAACAGAAAGAACGGGAAAACGTGTTCAGCGATTACCAGGTGAACGATGCACTGATGGCCCTGGCACACAAGGATGCGCTGTTTATGCACTGCCTGCCAGCCCACCGTGGCGAGGAAGTGACCGCCAGCGTGATTGATGGTCCACAAAGCGTGGTCTGGGATGAGGCGGAAAATCGCCTGCATGCACAAAAAGCGCTGATGGAATTCCTGCTGACCCGCTAACTCACACCCGGCATGCGCCGGGCGGCTATGTTACTGCGACCTGATGGACTTTGTTCGAACCGCAACGGCAAATATTCCTGCCACCTGAAACCCCTATTCACGTTACAATAAGCGCTTTAATTAATCCGGCATGCGGCAGATATTTTTCCATTCTGATGACTTTCAAGCAACATTGTTTATACAGCGCGCTACTCATCACATGGCCTTCACTGCTGTGGGCTACAGAAGCCGATTTTTTTCATCTCTGCCCCAGTGACAACCCGGTTTTCAACTACAGCCCACCACCGCTGTTTGCAGATTCTAACCGCGATGATACCCAGATCAGCGCTGACCAGGTAAGCAATGTCAGTCAGGCCAGCAGCCAGTTCTCCGGCAATGTGGTGATAGAACGGCACCAGCTACGTCTCCGTGCCGACCAGGTAACCCATGACAAAAACGCACAGTTGCTCGAGCTCAGTGGTCATATCCATGCAGACACCACTGAGCTGTCACTGAACGCAGACTCTGGCTGGTTTAATTTACAGGACAACAGCGGTGAACTGATCGGCACTGAATACTATCTACCCAACTCGCATATTTCCGGCAAAACTCCGCGCTTCAGCTTTACGGATGATGACAGGACCCTGCTGATCGATACGCAGTTCTCCAGTTGTCCACCGAATAAACCCGACTGGTATTTCAACACCGCCTGGCTGGAACTGGATCAACAGGCCGCCACCGGCACCGCCAAACACGCAGTCTTATGGCTGAAAGATGTACCCATTTTTTATATTCCATGGATTCAGTTTCCACTGGGTGAAGAACGTCGTTCCGGTTTTCTTATGCCCTTTATGGGCAACACCTCGAACAGCGGCTTTGAGGTCGGCACGCCCTGGTACTGGAATATTGCGCCTAACCAGGATGCGATCATCACCCCGGCCAACCTGAGCTTTCGCGGCCAGATGCTGAGCACCAACTACCGCTATCTGACCCACAGCAGTCGCGGCAACCTGGATGTAGAATACCTGTATAAAGACCAGAAGCTGGATGATACCGAGCGTTATCTGCTGCACTTTGATAACCGCAGCCAGCTCAGTCAACGGGTGAGTCTGAACCTGCTTGCCAACAATGCCTCCGACCCTGATTATCTGCAGGACATGGGTAGCAATATCAATATCAGCAACACCACCCACCTGGAGCGTAACGCCCGCCTCACCTACAGTGACAGCAGCTGGCGCGCTGCAATGATGGCGCAAAGCTTTCAGACCATCGACTCGCGCATCGCCAGCAGCAACCGCCCCTATCGCCGACTGCCGCAAATCACCCTGAACGGCAATCACGCCAGCGAGCTGGGCGACAGCTATCTGCTAAGCCAGCTGGACAGTGAATGGGTGGATTTTCAGCACGAAGATGAGAGCAAACCGCAGGGATCGCGGCTCCACCTCAACCCGAAAGTTTCGATTCCCTGGCAGGGTAATGCCTGGCACCTGAAACCCTCGCTGGGCCTGTTGCACACCGCCTACGAGCTGGATGACGGCAGCATCATTGAAGACCGTAATCTACACAGCTTCAGCCTGGACAGCGGGCTGGTTTTCGAACGCAATCTGCGCAACAGCTCGATTATGCAGACGCTGGAACCGCGCCTGTTTTACCTGAATATTCCCTACGAGGAGCAGAGCAATATACCGCTGTTTGACACCTCCCAGCAGAATTTCAGCTTTGCCTCGCTGTTCAGGGAGAACCGCTTTAACGGCATCGACCGCATCGGCGATGCCAATCAGCTAACCCTGGCACTGAGCAGTCGTTTTCTCGACAAAAGCAACGGCCATGAACTATTCAACTTCAGTGTTGGTCGTATTTACTACCTGGATCAGCAACAGGTGGGATTAACCAGTACGACAACCCCAATTGAGGCAGACAGTTCTGATATCATTGCCGAATTCAACAGTGACCTGAACAACTGGCGCAGCCGTGGCACGATGCAATGGAGCACCGAAACGGATCGCTCGGATAAGCGCAGCCTGCAGATAAGTTATGCGGCATCGGAAAAATCGGTGTTTAACATAGGCTACCGTTTTTTTCGCAACCCGACAGATGAAAACCTGAACATTGAACAGACTGACCTGTCGTTTGCTTTGCCACTCAACAGTCATTACTCGCTATTCAGCCGCTGGAACTATTCACTCACCGATCAACGTGATCTGGATACCATTTTCGGCATTGAATATGAGTCCTGCTGCTGGGCTTTGCGCCTTATTTCACAACGTTATGTGCGGGATGACAGCAGCGCCAGCGGTAACGAGTATAATGCATCGATTATGCTGCAATTTGTACTCAAAGGCTTCGGCAGCATTTCTGACAGGGAAGCGACCAGCACACTAAGCAATGCTATTCTTGGATACCAACCGGATTTTTAACATTATGCAACCTATGCGATTTTCTTTTTTACTTTACCTCAGCCTGATCTTCAGTTTCGTCATAAGCACACCGGCCAGGGCGCTTGAAGAAATCGATTCGATTGCCATTATTGTCAATGACGAAGTGATTACCCATCAACAGATCGAAAACCGTTTTAATGATTTCAAGAAACAGATTCTGCTACAGGGCCAGGCACTGCCCGACGATGAGCTGCTGAAAAAACAGGTGATCGAACGCATGATTATCGACAGTATTCAATTGCAGATGGCGAAAGCCCAGGGTATCAGCCTGGATGATCTAAGTTTGAATCAGGCACTCGAAAGCATTGCCCAGAACAACACCACACTGGATGGACTACGCCGCACACTCACCAGTAAAGGCATCAGCTACGAAAATTTCCGCGAACAGACACGTCGTGACATTATTATTCAGCAATTACAACAACGGGTTATTTACAGCACGGTAAAGGTTTCACCCCAGGAAATTGATATTTTTCTGGAGCAACAGAAACAGTCTGGTGATGCAGGCAATGATAAATACCACCTGGCACATATTCTAATTGCCACGCCGGAAGCCGCATCGCCGGAAGAAGTATCCGCCGCACTTGGCAAGGCAAAACAGGCGATTGAGCGTATACAACAGGGAGACGAGTTTAGCGATGTCGCTCTGCGTTTTTCCGATGGCCGCCACGCACTGCAGGGTGGCGATCTTGAATGGCGAAGTGCCGCTGAACTGCCGCCACTGTTTTTAAATACCGCGCGCCAGCTGGAAAAAGGCGAAATATCCAGCCCCTTACGCAGTGCCAGTGGCTTCCACGTTCTCAAACTGATTGACAAGCAAACCCGGAATTATCTGGTTAAGCAAACCCATGCACGCCATATACTCATCAAAACTGACCAGATCACCTCTGATGATGAAGCCAGGGACACGCTGCTATCCATCAGGCAGCGACTGGAAAAGGGCGAGGATTTTGCAGCCCTGGCCGAGGAATTTTCCCAGGATCCCGGTTCTAAAAACAAAGGCGGTGACCTTGGCTGGGCCAGTGAAGGCAGTTTTGTACCGCGTTTTACCCAGGTGATGAACTCACTCGATAAGGGTGAAATTTCCGAACCTTTCAAAAGCCAGTTTGGCTGGCACATTATCCAGGTACTGGATCGTCGTCAGCAGGATGAAACCGAACAGCGCATTCGACAGAAGGCAGAAATGGCCATCCAGAAACGCAAGGCAGATGAAGAGCTGCAGCTATGGCTAAGACGCAGCCGCGATGAAGCCTATGTTGAGTTTATTAATGCGAGCGGTGATTAATGCCGGCGATTATTGCCATCACCCCCGGTGAACCTGCGGGCATAGGCCCCGACCTTGCCGTGATCAGCGCGCAGGGCACCGTAGATGCCACGCCGCTTTACTTTGCTGATCCCGGGTTATTAAAAGCCCGTGCTAACGCACTGCAACTTGATATTCAGATTGAGACCATCACCTCACTGCAAACCCTTGCGCAATCTCCACCTGCCGATCAACCGGGCAAAATGCTGGTGTACCCAGTTAAACTCGCGGTGGCAGCCGTGCCCGGCAAGCTGGACAAAGAAAATGCAAACTATGTACTGGACTGTATCCGCCTGGCCGTTGAGTCTATACAGCAGGGTTTCTGCGACGCATTAATGACCGGGCCGATTCACAAGGGTGTTATCAATGATGCCGGCATCCGTTTCTCCGGCCACACTGAATACCTGGCCGAACTGACATCAGCCACGCCGGTGATGATGCTTGCGGCCGAAGCGGAAAAACTGCGGGTCGCACTGGTGACCACACACCTGCCATTAAGTCAGGTCAGCACGGCGATTACGCCACAGGCACTGGAACAGGTTGTGCGTATCCTGCACGGTGATTTGCGGCAGAAATACGCCATCGCCGACCCGCATATCCTGGTCTGTGGTCTTAACCCCCATGCCGGCGAAGGTGGCCATATGGGCATGGAAGAAATCGAGGTCATTGAACCGGTACTGCACCAACTCACCGCAGAGGGCATGCACCTCACAGGCCCGCTACCGGCCGATACATTATTCACACCGAAATACTTACAGCAGGCCGATGCCGTACTGGCGATGTACCATGATCAGGGCCTGCCGGTACTCAA
>JBFFND010000153.1:0-6093 GCA_041563375.1 Gammaproteobacteria bacterium
AACATTTGATGAGAAGCAAAGCAAGGCCGCTAACCTCGAAGCCTACTCACAGCAGCTGGATGAGATGAAAAAGTCTTTTGGTGCACTGCTTCGTCAGCTGCCTAATAAAACAGAAATCGAATCGCTGCTAACCGATATATCACAAACCGGTATTGCCAGCGGGCTGGAAATAGACTACTTCAAACCGGAAGGTCTTGCACCCAAGGAATTCTACGCCGAATTCCCCATCAAGCTTCGGGTGACTGGTCGCTACCACCAGTTTGGCCAGTTTGTCAGCGGTGTCGCGGCACTTCCGCGTATTGTCACCATGAGAAATATCAGCATTAAAAAAGCAAAAGATTCGGCAGTACTCCTGGAAATGGAAGTCACCGCCGTCACCTATCAATATCTTGATGAAGAAGAGGATATTTACTAATGTCCTTTAAAAAAGCACAACTTATCCTCCTCATGGCAATGGGCCTGAGCGCCTGCTCGCAGAGCAATGACGACCTCTACAACTTCATTGAGGAAACCAAATCCAAACACCTGGGCAGCGTTCAACCTCTGCCTACGTTTGAGCCCTATAAAAACTTTGCTTATCCCGCCGCTGACCTGCGTGACCCATTTGAATCAACGTTTGATCTGGAACCCGACCAGGAAGTGAGCCAAAGCAGTCTGCGTCCCAATGTCACCCGTCCTAAAGAGCCGCTGGAAAACTTCCCGCTAGATACCTTAAGCATGGTTGGCATACTGGAACAGGCACCAAACACCTGGGGCCTGGTAAAAGACCCAAACAATGTTGTACACCGAGTACAAGTCGGCAATTACGCAGGCCAGAACGAGGGCGAAATAGTTGCTGTATCTGAAAAACAGATCGATATTGTTGAAATTATACCTGATGGCATGGGCGGCTATATAGAACGTACCGCATCCCTGGCCATTGGTTCAAAATAAAAAGAGTATGGAGCAATCATGAAAAGCTTATTTAACCGCATTAAAATCTCAATGCACAACAGGATAGTTTTCAGCTTCATGCTGATAGTATTAGCAGGTTTCAATCTGCAATCCGTCAGCGCTAACACAAATAATATCGAAGAGATTACTTACACCTCATTGCCCGGCAATCGCCTGCAGGTCAATATTCGTTTGAGTGATCTGGCAGAAAAGCCGCTAAGCTTTAATATCGACAATCCAGCACGAATTGCCTTCGACTTTAAAAACACTCGCAGCAACCTGGCCAAAAGAAACCAGAATATCGGCATAGGCGTTGCCCAGTCGCTGACAGCCGTCACCGTAAAAGACAAAACCCGGGTTATTCTCAACCTGACAGAAACGGTTCCCTACAATGTCTCGGTTAACCGTGACACAGTGTCAGTGGTCCTGGAAAGCGAAGGTGGCGCTGCCGGCACTGCCAGACGTGGCAGCCTGGCGCAGATGACCGAAAGCCGTGACCTCAGCCGGGGTAAGGCCATATCAAAAATTGATTTCCGTCGTGGCGAAAAAGGCGAAGGCCGTGTGTTATTACATTTAACCGAGGCCAATATTCCTGTGGACATTCGCAGGGAGTTCGGCAAGCTGGTAATTAATTTCACCAACACCAATCTGCCAAAAGAGCTGCATCAGCGTCTGGACGTACTGGACTTTGCCACACCGGTTAAAGCCATCGACAGTTTCACAAGTGATGGTAATGCCCGCGTGGTTATTGAACCAACAGATGCCGAGTTTGAACATCTGGCCTACCAGACAGACCGCCTGTTCACTATTGAATTAATTCCCGTTTCCAAAGAAGAGCTGGAAGAAGCAAACAAGGCCAAATTCGGTTACACCGGTGAGCGCTTATCACTCAACTTCCAGGATATTCCAGTACGCGCCGTACTGCAGCTGATTGCTGACTTTACCGGCCTTAACGTGGTGGTCAGTGACTCGGTCGACGGCAACCTGACCCTGCGACTGAAAAATGTTCCCTGGGATCAGGCACTGGATATAATCCTTAAAGCCAAAGGCCTCTCCAAGCGCGAGTCAGGCAATGTGATGCTGGTTGCCCCAAGTGAAGAAATTGCCGCACAGGAAAAACTGGATCTCGAATCCATGCAGCAGGTCACCGAACTGGCACCGATTCGCAGTGCACACTTTGAAATCAACTTTGCCAAGGTTAAAGATCTGGCGCAGCTATTTGACGGCGGCGAAGAAGGCAGCCTCAGCCTGTTATCACCTCGCGGCAGTGTGATTATGGACGAACGCACCAACACACTGATTGTAAAAGACACTGAAAATGTGATTTCAGAGATTCGTCGCACCCTGGACAAACTGGATATTCCGGTACGCCAGGTACTGATCGAATCACGCATCGTAATCGCTACCGATGACTTCAAGAAAGAACTGGGTGTGCGCTTCGGTGCCACTGCAGCACAGATTAGCGGCAATGATGGTTTCAGTGCCACCTCCGGCACCTTCCCGGCCACCAATACCATTGCTAATAGCGCTGTCGACAATATTGCTAACGGTGGTACTGCCGCACCTTTGACCTTGCCCGGCGGCTCCGATCGACTCAATGTTAATCTGCCGGTAGTTGGCGCCACAGGTAGCATCGCCTTTACCGTGCTGAGTGGCGGCAATCTGCTGGATCTTGAATTATCTGCCCTGCAGGGTGAAGAAGTGGGTGAGATTGTTTCCAGCCCACGCGTGGTCACCTCAGACCGTCACGAAGCCTTTATTGAACAGGGTGTGGAAGTGCCTTACCTGTCAGCCACCTCAAGCGGTGCCACACAGGTAGAATTCAAGAAGGCGGTGTTGAGCATCAAGGTAACGCCACAGATCACCCCGGATGATCGCATTATTATGGACCTGTCAGTGAATAAAGATGCAGTGGGCCAGGTGTTTGCCAATATCCCCAGCATCGACACCCGCCAGGTCACCACACAGGTGCTGGTCAACAATGGTGACACCATTGTACTGGGTGGTATTTATGAAACTGAATCACGTAACCAGCTAAACAAGGTGCCGGTACTGGGCGACCTGCCATTGATTGGCGGCATGTTCAGGCACACCGCTGAAGCCATCGAAAAACAGGAACTTTTAATATTTGTTACACCAAAAATATTAAAAGACTCGCTTAGCCTGTAACACTTATGCATGGATTATCAGGTATGAATATAAAAACCAAATTACTGCCATTACTGATTGCAACTGCCGCACTGGCAGCTGCGGGTTGTGACACCGCCAGTGAGAGCCCGTTTTCTCCTGGCGGTGGTGGATCCTCAGGTCTCCCCATCAGTAATAAAAACTTTAATATATTTATGGATCCTGTGGATCCCGATGTTATTGACGATGATGGTGGTCATGGTGGCGTCGAAGTTTCCCTTGTCATTGAGGCAGGTGACAAATTTAATTCCAGCGTGTCGGGTGGCACCGTCCATTTCTATACTGAATGGGGTATTCTGGACGATAGCAGCTGTGAAATTATTCAGGGCACCTGTAGCGTTACCTGGCGAAGTGACTCAAATTTCAGTTTTCTTCCTGCCGATCTACGGACTGTTATCGTTGCATATACCTATGGTGAAGAGTCTTATGTTGACCTGAATGGCAGTGGCACGTTTGACGATGCAGACGGAAACTCCTTCCTGCGGGACATTGAAGAACCCTATCTGGATCTGGATCGTAGTTTCACGTACACCCCGGCTGATCAGATTATTGATATCGATAATAGCGGCATCCATACGCCTGCCGATGGGATGTTTAATGGCGCGGGTTGCGCCCACTCTACCCTCTGCGGCACACCCTCACGTATCGTTATCTGGGATGTCGCCTACCTAAACCTGGACCAGAGAACAGTGACTGGCACAGCACCGACGGCGTTCATTACTGCACCAGCTAACAGCGCTACTGTCTCAGGCACTGTAAACTTTGCAGTAACCGCTGCGGATGCTGAAGATGGCCCTATTATTGGAACGGACGACCCGGTTGTGGGCAACAGTATCCTGTGGTACTCAAGTATCGAAGGCTACATTGGCTCTGGCAATAGCATTAATGTTGATGTTAGTGGCTGGACAACAGGGGCACATATAATAAGCGTATACGTCACGGATTCCGAAGGGAATACGACAACCGATGTATCCAGCGTTATAAGGTAATCACAACTGTTACCAATCTGCACAAGGGCGCCGGGGTAACTCTGGCGACCTTTGTTTTAGGAGGAGACATAAGGATCATCCAGCCATGTATGTCTATACTCAAATATTTACTAGTTATGCTGAGTTATTTTTGTATACTGAATGACTATTTCAATATAGCAAATGCCGTTGAAACCCAAGAACTTGAATTCAGTGACTAACATCTTCCTAATCGGCCCCATGGGCGCAGGTAAAACCACCATGGGGCGCCAGATCGCCAAACGTCTGCACATGGACTTCGCAGACAGCGACCATGCCATTGAGGCGCACACCGGCGTCGATATTCCGCTGATTTTCGAGAAAGAAGGTGAAGCCGGTTTTCGCAAACGGGAAATGGCGATTATTGATGAACTGACACAACGGCAGAACCTGGTGCTGGCTACTGGTGGCGGCGCTATTCTCGAGGAAGAAAACCGTCGTCACCTGAAACAGCGTGGCATTGTGATCTACCTGCAAAGCGATATTAAATATTTGATTGAACGCACTCGCCATGATAAAAATCGCCCCTTGCTGCAAACCGCAAACCCTGCAGCCAGACTACGGGAACTGATGACCATTCGTGAACCGCTGTATCTGCAGACCGCAGATATCATTATCAACACCGGGCAACAGTCCATCCGCAGCGTCATCAATACCATCCTGGAAAAAATTAAAGCATTTCAGAGCACAACCCAATGATCACCTTAAAAGTTAACCTTGGCGAACGAAGCTACCCTATCTGCATCGGCCAGGATCTACTCTCGCAAAGCGAGCTAATTACCCAGCATATCCCCGGTAACAGTGCACTGATTGTTACCAATAAAACCGTGGCTCCGCTGTATCTGCAGCAACTGGAGCAGTCGCTGTATGGTATCCGTCATCAGTCACTGATTCTGGAAGACGGTGAGGAATATAAAAACCTGGAGGTACTCAGCAGCATTTACGATTTTCTGCTGAAAAATCGCTATGACCGCAACACGACCCTGATAGCACTGGGCGGCGGGGTGATCGGTGACATCACTGGCTATGCGGCAGCCACCTACCAGCGTGGCGTGCACCTGATCCAGATACCCACCACCCTGCTGTCCCAGGTGGACTCGTCGGTCGGCGGCAAAACCGCGGTTAACCATCCACTGGGCAAAAACATGATTGGCGCCTTCTACCAGCCCAGGGCGGTTATTGCCGACACCACCACCCTGAATACACTGGAAGATCGCCAGCTCAGTTCCGGCATTGCCGAGGTCATCAAGTACGGACTGATTCGGGATATCGAATTTCTTGAGTGGCTGGAAGAGAACATGGATCGCCTGCTTGATCGTGATCCCGAGGCACTGGCCTATGCGATTGAGCGCTCCTGCAAGAACAAGGCGGAGATCGTTGCCGCCGATGAAAAGGAGAGCGGCCAGCGTGCACTGCTCAATCTGGGGCATACCTTTGGGCATGCGATTGAAACCGGCATGGGTTATGGTGCCTGGCTACATGGCGAAGCCATTGCCAGCGGCATGGTAATGGCCGCCCGTCTCTCGAATAAACTCGGCTGGATCAGTGAAAGCGATGTATCCCGGGTAGTGGACATTATTGAGCGCGCCAACCTGCCGGTAAAAGCACCGCAGAACATGAGTGCTGACCGTTTTATCGAACTGATGGCGATTGACAAAAAAGTCTCGGACGGCGTATTAAAACTGGTACTGTATAATGCCATTGGCGAGGCCGTTGTCACCAAAGATTATACGGAAGAGGCACTGCGGGAAGCCATTTCCGAAAGTTATTAATGTACAACACAGAGGAGGAAGCAGATGCAGAATGGGTATGATCTAAATAACCTGGCAGCCTATGCATGCAGCGAAGCAACCTCCCGTGGACGCCTGCACAGCGAGCCCGACCCGGTACATCGTACCCAGTATCAACGTGACCGTGACCGCATTATTCACTCATCGGCGTTTCGTCGCCTGGAATATAAAACCCA
>JBFFND010000154.1:0-6086 GCA_041563375.1 Gammaproteobacteria bacterium
CTCCACCTCGAAGCCCGCCTGCTGCAGGCGCTGCTCAGCTGTGGCGCGCAAAGCGACAAAGTCCTGTCCCTGTTGCAGCTGCCCCTGTAGCCAGCAAAGGGTCTGGTACAGTTGCGGGGCGAGCTTACGCGACTCACCATCAAGGCGCGCATTTCTCGAACTCATCGCCAGACCATCGGCTTCACGCTGTGTTGCCACCGCCACTATTTCCAGCGGCTGGTTCAGGTCATGCACCATTTTTTTCACCAGTAGTAGCTGCTGAAAATCTTTTTCACCGAAATAGGCCCGTGCTGGCTGTACCAGGTTAAACAACTTGGTTACCACCGTGGCCACACCATCGAAGTGCCCCGGGCGACAGGCACCTTCCAGTGTCTCGGTGACACCCGGCACACAGACACGGCTAATCTGCTGCTGGCCATCCGGGTAGATGGTCTGCTCATCCGGCAGAAACAGCAGGTCCACCCCGGCGGTGCTGAGTTGTTGCTGGTCGTGTTGCAGGTCTTCAGGATAGGCCGCTAGATCACTGGCCTGGTTGAACTGCAGGGGATTAACAAAAATGCTTACCACCACCCGGTCACACTGCTGCTGCGCCTGCCTGACCAGTGTCAGATGGCCTTCGTGCAGATAGCCCATAGTGGGCACAAAGCCAATGCTCTCGCCCTGCTCTCGCCACTGGCTTAACTGACTGCGCAACATGTCGATGCGACTGACTACATGCATCACCTTATGCAGATCGGACATGGCCAGGGTACCCTAGTTAAAACTGTGCTGGGCATCGGGAAAAATACCCTGTTTTACTTCGCTGACATACTGCTCGACTGCCTGCTGAATACTGCCGGCCTGCTGCATGTAGTTTTTGGAGAAACGTGGAATCCGCCCGGCGGATATCCCCAGAATGTCATATAGCACCAGAATCTGGCCGTCGGTTTGTGCACCGGCACCTATGCCGATCACTGGAATATTCGCCTGCTCGGTCACCTGCTGTGCCAGGGCCGCGGGCACGCATTCCAGCAGCAACAGATCGGCACCGGCCTGTTCCAGCACCTGCGCATCATGGAGCATTTTTTCTGCCGCATCGGCATCTCGCCCCTGCACACGGTAACCACCCAGTTTATGCACCCGCTGCGGTTGCAGGCCAAGGTGGGCGCATACCGGAATGCCCAGCCGCGTCAGGGTCTCGACCAGCTCGCGCTGATCCGCACCACCCTCCAGCTTGACCATATTGGCTCCGGCTTCTTTCATAAAGCGGCCGGCATTCTGCACCGCCTGCTGGGTGGTGGCATCGGACAGAAACGGCATGTCCAGAATCAGCAACGCGCGCTGTAGCCCCCGCGACACCGCTTTACCGTGATAGATCATCTCGTCCATACTCACCGGAATGGTGGAATCCAGCCCCTGAATCACCATGCCCAACGAGTCACCGACCAGCACGATATCCAGCGCTGACTGATCCAGCAGCTGGGCAAAGCTTACGTCATAAGCAGTCAGGCAGGCGATTTTCTCGCCCCGCGACTTCATCTCTCGCAGACTGTTGACCGTGATTCGGGAGGTTGCGGAATGTGAACTCATAAGCGGTCCATTGTGTAAATAAGTATCGGGTTTAAATAAGTACCGGATTAGGATTGTAGTAGTGTCGACCACTGCGTACCGATTTCAACTGTTGCAGCAGTTGCTGGTAATCATAGTCATTATTGGCAAAATCAATTTCAGTGGCATTTACAATCAGCAGCGGTGCTTCGCTGTAATGATAGAAAAAGTTCACATAGGCATCCGACAGCCGTTGCAGATAGGCCGCCTCGATCAGGCGCTCATGGGGCAGGCCACGATTTTCAATACGCTGCAGCAACACATCGACCGGGGCCTGCAGATAAACCACCAGGTCCGGTACTGGCACATCGATGGTGAGCTGCTCATACACCTGCTCGTAGAGCGACAACTCATCATCGTTCAGGGTCAGCTCGGCAAACAACCGATCCTTTTCCATCAGGAAGTCGGCAATGCGCACCGGGTTAAACATGTCGCCCTGACGAATTTCCTGCATCTGCCGCGCCCGCTGCAATAAAAAAAACAGCTGGGTAGACAGTGCCGCCGCCCGGGGGTTTTCATAAAACTTCGACATAAACGGATTTTCTGCCGCCGCTTCCAGCAGAATTTCACTGCCAAAACTTTTCGCCAGTTTTTTTGCCAGGGTAGTTTTACCCACACCGATCGGGCCTTCGACGACAATAAAGCGCGGCTCATCGCTGGCAGAACTGATCTGCGATGTTTTTTGCGAACTCATCTTGTCTGAATCAATCATTAAACTCACCGATTTTTTTCAGTGGCTGATCCTGCACGGCCTGCAACAGGGTCTGTAGATCTGCCTGCGTCGGAATGCGAAGCTGTGGCGCAATCTGCTGCAACGGTTCTAATACAAAGCGCCGTTTATGCATTTCTGCATGGGGCAGATTGAGCTGCTCGCCGCTGATTTGCAGATCACCATACAGCAGTATATCAAGGTCAATCGTACGCGCGCCCCAGCGCTTGTCACGCACCCTCCCCTGTGCATCTTCAATACGCTGCAACTGTTCCAGCAACTGTTCTGCATCCAGTGTGGTGTCAATCGCAATCACTGCATTCAGGTAATCGTTCTGCGGTTCATTATCCAGGGTCATCGCCGGGCTCTGGTAAATCGACGAGCATTGTTTAATCTGTGTATCGGGCAGCTCTGCAATCGCCGTCTTTGCCTGGTTTAGCTGCTGCTGCGGATTCCGCAAATTACTGCCCAGGCCGATATAAGCCAGGGTCATGAGGCTTTTTTCTTGCCACCACGGGCTTTTTTGCTGGACTTGACCCGGGCAGGTTTGAGCAGTTTTTCCTGCGCACTGGCATCCAGGGTCTGCAGGCGTGTCCACCATTCACAACTGTCATCGCTGATTTCACCGGCCTGGCTGCGAATACACATAAAATCATATGCGGCACGGAATTTTTTATGCCCCAGCAACGCCTGCGCACGACGCCCATGACGGTTTTTAAAACGATGTTGCAGATGCCAGATATCCCGCGCCACCATGCTGAAGCGTTTGGGTATGGAAATTGTGCGTATCTGTTTCGACAGCACCATTGAGCTGGCATTCTGCAACGCAATCGACACCGGCTCACCCGCAGTCACCAGCTCATCCGCCAGCTCGCTGACCGGCCGCCATAACATGGCGGCAAATAAAAACGCAGGAGTCACCGGCTTGTCCTGATTAATGCGCTCATCGGTACTGTGTAGACACAGCTCGATAAAGCGCGCGAAACCCTCATCACCCTGCTTGAGTTGCTGATCGGTCTGTTTGAATAAATATTGCAACAGGTCATAGTGGCGCAGCAGGCGCAAGGATTCATTTGCCTTGCCGGAATGGAACAGTTTAAGCACTTCGTCAAACAGGCGTGCCGGTGGAATATCACCCAGCAGATGCCCCAGCTGGTAAATCGGTTTTTCTGACTCCGGGTGGATACTAAAGCCCAGCTTTGCCGCGAAGCGAATTGCCCGCAGCATACGCACCGGGTCTTCTCGGTAACGGGTTTCCGGATCACCGATTAAACGCAGCACGCGGTTTTTAACATCCTCCATACCGGAGGTGTAATCAATAATGGAAAAATCGGCTATATCGTAGTAGAGCGCATTAACGGTGAAATCACGACGCCAGACGTCATCCTCGATCTGGCCGTAAACATTGTCCCTTAGAATTCGCCCACTGTCGTTGTGCTCGCGATCCGACTCTTCAATGTCGTCCGCATCGTCCTGGCTGGCCCTGAAGGTAGCCACCTCGATAATTTCACGGCCGAAAAATACATGGGCCAGTCGAAAGCGACGACCGATCAGCCGGCTGTTGCTGAACAGCTTTTTGACCTCTTCCGGATGCGCATCGGTGGCCACATCAAAGTCCTTGGGCGCATGCCCCAGCAGCAGGTCACGCACCCCACCACCTACCAGCATGGCGCGATAACCGGCTTTATGCAGGCGATACAGCACCTTCAATGCATAATCATCAATATTATCTCTTGAAATACTGTGCTCGGGGCGAGGAATAATAGTGGGCTGGGTCATCTAGAAGTTGATATGTCTTTGATTTATCTGGCTGATTGTAACCCGCAGATAGTAGCACAGGAAGGCAAAAGGCATAAGCCTGCAGTGGCTTTTAAGTTGGCAGGCGTTACAGCTATTTCCCTGTAACGCCTGCGTGCCGGCGACCTTCAGTATTGTGCGAAGCTGCTTCAGTTAACTGATGCCCGGTGCTTACAGGTCATAACCACGCTCTTCATGGCAGACAATATCGAGACCTTCGAGCTCCTGTTCATCACTAACCCGCAGTCCAACCATGGCCTCAACCAGCTTGAGAATACCCCAGGTCACCACCGCGGTGAACACAATGGTGGCCAGCACGCCTATCAGCTGCACCTGAAACTGCCCGCCCATGCTGTCAATGCCATCGGCAAAACCATAACCACTGAAAACACCCAGGGTGGTGGCCGAGAATACACCGGCCAGCAGGGTTCCCAGAATACCGCCTACGCCATGCACCGGAAACACGTCCAGTGAATCATCAATTTTCAGCACCCGCTGCAAATACTGGGTGGCAATAAAGCAGACAATACCCGCCAGCAAGCCGATAATCAGTGCGCCACCCGGCCCAACAAACCCCGATGCCGGGGTAATAGTGCCCAGTCCGGCGACCATACCGGTCACCAGACCCAGTGCACTGGGTTTACCATAGCGCAGCCATTCGATGGTCATCCAGGTCATGGCCCCTGTGGCAGCAGAAATATGCGTGACCAGTATCGCCATGGCCGCATCACCATTGGCGGCCAGCGCACTGCCGCCGTTAAAGCCGAACCAGCCAACCCAGAGCATACCGGCACCGGCAATGGTCATGGTCATATTGTGTGGCGGCATGGCGGTGGTTGGAAAGCCACGCCTTGGACCCAGCACTATCGCTGCGACCAGGGCCGCGACACCCGCGGTGATATGCACCACGGTACCACCGGCAAAATCATATAGCCCCATTTGCGACAACCAGCCACCACCCCATACCCAGTGGGTAACAGGCACATACACCAGCAGTAGCCAGATTAAACTGAACAGCAGCATGGCGGAAAACTTCATCCGTTCGGCAAAGCCACCGACAATCAGCGCGGGAGTGATAATGGCAAAGGTCATCTGAAACATCATAAACAGTGACTCAGGGATGCCGCCTGATAAGGTGTCACGGTCAACACCGGACAACATCACGCGACTGAAATCACCAATCCAGGCATTGCCTTCGCCAAATGCCAGGCTATAGCCAACCACAAACCACACTATGGATGCCATGGCTGCAATTGAAAAACACTGCATTAATACAGACAGCACATTACGCGCACGCACCAGTCCGGCATAAAACATCGCCAGACCCGGCAATGTCATAAACAGCACCAGCGCAGTTGCGCTCATGATCCAGGCGGTATCAGCCGTGTTAAGCTGGTCTGCCTGTGCATTCAGTGGCAGCAGGCAAAGCACTGCCAGTAGTCCCGCAAACTTATTCATTATCGATTTCATTTTATTATTATTCCCCATTTAAACCGGCCACTATTCAGTGAACGCAAAACCTGGCTGTCTACAGTGCCTCTTCTCCGGACTCACCGGTACGAATACGAATCACCTGCTCCAGCTCGGAAACGAAAATTTTGCCATCGCCAATTTTGCCGGTATTGGCGGCATCCCGAATGGTATCGATTACCTGCTCGGCCATCGACGCCTTTATCGCAATTTCCAGTTTGATTTTGGGTAGAAAATCGACCACGTACTCGGCACCACGGTACAACTCGGTGTGACCTTTCTGACGCCCGAAGCCCTTCACTTCAACCACGGTTATGCCCTGCACACCAATCTGTGATAGCGCTTCACGCACATCATCCAGTTTAAACGGCTTAATGATTGCGGTTATTAGTTTCATAAACTGCCCTTTTTCTCGGTCTTAAATAATGAATCAAATGAGTGCAATTATTGCACTATGCACAGAATCGCGCACTATTTTATCAGGCAGGAGGAGATAATGGCAGGGCGAAAACACCTGCAGGCA
>JBFFND010000155.1:0-6045 GCA_041563375.1 Gammaproteobacteria bacterium
A
Organism: Gammaproteobacteria bacterium; assembly: GCA_041563375.1. Lineage (GTDB taxonomy): Bacteria > Pseudomonadota > Gammaproteobacteria > SZUA-229 > SZUA-229 > SZUA-229. Next base: position 2 of record JBFFND010000155.1, read on the forward strand.
ACAAACGCCTGAAAGCCCGTGTGGTTAAACCCGTATTTTTCCGTGAAGGAAAATCCTGTTTATAAGCATTGCCAATAAATTGCTGATAAGCAGGTGACAATAAATTTTTAAATTTTAAAGAGGTTATAAAGATGAGCCAACTGCCAACGGATTTACGTTACACATCATCTCATGAGTGGGTGCGTCTGGAAGATGACGGTACAGTTACAGTCGGTATTACTGATCACGCACAGGATGCGCTGGGTGATCTGGTATTTGTTGAACTGCCGGAAATCGGTAGCGAACTGGCACAGGGCGATGCCTGTTGTGTGGTTGAGTCGGTAAAAGCGGCATCGGATATTTATATGCCGATCAGTGGTGAAATTGTCGATACCAATCAGTCACTGGTGGATGAGCCAGAAATTATCAATAACTCGTCGTATGACGACGGCTGGATTTTCAAAATCAAGCCGAACGATGAAGATGACATTGAACAGTTGATGGATGCCAGCAGCTACGAGTCAGAGCTGGAAGACGAGTAAACTGATCAGATTTGTCGTCGAGGATTGTCGCAGCAGGTAACCGGATATGCCCCGATTCCGTGTGGCAGTCCGCGCGTCTCTGCGGCATACGATTGCTGTCCCGTTGATGTGCAAACCGCCTTCTTATATTAGCCTTTAAGTAGTATTACTATGCCTTTTATACCCCATACCGAAGATGAAATTAATGAAATGCTGTCAGTGATTGGCATCGACAGTATTGAAAACCTGTTTGATGAAATTCCACCGCATTTAAAAATCAACGGCCTGCAGAATGTGCCCGTCGGCATGAATGAAATGAGCATTAATCGCTTAATGCAGCAACGTGCCGCGCAGGATGGACAGCCGCTGTGTTTTGTCGGTGCCGGTGCTTACGATCATCACATTCCCGCCGCCGTCTGGCAGATCACCACCCGCGGTGAATACTACACGGCTTACACGCCCTATCAGGCGGAAGCATCCCAGGGCACGTTGCAGCTGACCTATGAATTCCAGAGCATGATGACCGCGCTGACCGCGCTGGATGTGTCCAATGCTTCGCTGTACGACGGCGCCACGGCCATGGCTGAAGCGGTATTGATGGCGGTGCGCGCCAATCGCAAATCGAAGTCACGCAAAATCCTGGTGCCACGTTCGATCAATCCCGCCTATACCCGGGTGACCGAAACCATGGTGAAGCACCAGAATATTGAGCTGGTAGAGGTGGCGTTTGATGCGCAGTCCGGCAAAACCTCGCTGGAAGCATTGAAAGCATTTGAGGGTGAAGACATTACTGCGGTTGTGCTGTCGCAGCCTAATTTCTTCGGCACCCTGGAAGATGTGGATGCGATTACCGACTGGGCACACCAGAACAACACCATCGTGATTGCGGTGGTGAATCCACTGAGCCTGGCGATTCTCAAGCCGCCCGGTGAGTGGGGGGAAAGCGGCGCGGACATTGCGGTGGGTGATGGCCAGCCATTGGGTGCACCCATGTCATCCGGTGGTCCCTACTATGGTTTTATGTGCTGCAAGCAGGCCTATGTGCGGCAGATGCCGGGACGCATTGTGGGGCGTACGGTTGACCAGCAGGGGCGTGAAGGTTTTGTGCTGACACTGCAGGCGCGCGAACAGCATATCCGTCGCTCCAAGGCGACCTCGAATATCTGTACCAACCAGGGGCTGGTCGTCACCGCATCCACCATTCACATGAGCCTGCTGGGTCCGGAAGGTTTAAAGCAGACGGCTTTGAGCTGTCACCAGAATACGCAACAGCTGCTGGAAAAACTCACCGCAATCGACGGCGTGGAGCTGGTGTTTGATCAGCCGCGCTTTCATGAGGCAGTGCTTAAACTGAGTAAACCGGCGGATGAGGTGCTGGCCAAACTGGCGCAGCAGAATATTCTGGGTGGTCTGGATCTGTCACAACATTTTGCAGAAATGCAGAACTGTATTCTGGTGTGTGCAACCGAATTACGCATTGCCGAAGATATTGATACGTTTGCATCGGCACTGGCCGCTGCGTTGAAATAAGGGTTTATCAACATGTTAATTTTTGAACATTCCGCCGAAGGCCGTAAAACAAAAATTCAGTCTACTTCCGGCCATGATATGCCAACGGATATTCCCGCGGCGCTGTTGCGCACAACTAAACCGGCATTACCGGAAGTATCTGAAATGCAGGCGGTGCGTCATTACACCTCGCTGTCGCAGAAAAACTTCAGCATTGATACCCACTTTTATCCGCTGGGTTCCTGCACCATGAAGCACAACCCCCGTGCCTGTAACTCGCTGGCGATGTTGCCGGGTTTCCTGTCACGTCATCCACTGGCGCCTGAGCAGAATTCACAGGGCTTTATGGCCTGCATGTACGAGCTGCAGGAAATGCTCTGTGATGTCACTGGCATGGCCGGTTTTTCGCTCACGCCCATGGCGGGCGCGCAGGGTGAGTTTGCCGGTGTGGCCATGATTCGTGCCTATCACGATGCCAACGGCGACACCGAACGCAAGGAAATCCTGGTGCCGGATGCGGCGCACGGGACCAACCCGGCCACGGCCACCATGTGTGGTTTCAGTGTAAAGGAAATTCCCACCCTGGCCGACGGCGACGTGGACCTGGATGCATTAAAAGCCGCGGTAGGCCCGCAAACCGCCGGCCTGATGCTGACCAATCCTTCGACCCTGGGGGTGTTTGAACGCAAGATTGAAGAGATTGCCAAGACAGTCCACCAGGCGGGTGGTCTGCTGTATTACGATGGCGCCAACCTGAATGCGATTCTGGGCAAGATTCGTCCCGGTGACATGGGTTTTGATGTAATTCACTCCAATCTGCACAAAACCTTTTCCACGCCACACGGCGGTGGTGGCCCCGGCTCCGGTGCAATCGGTGTGGCGGAGCGTCTAAAGCCGTTTATGCCATTACCGGTGGTGACCAGAGAAGGTGATCAGTATCGCTGGTTAACCGAAAAAGATTGCCCACAAAGCATCGGTCGCATGTCGGCCTTTATGGGTAATGCCGGTGTACTGCTGCGCGCTTATGTGTATATGCGTCTGCTGGGCCGTGAAGGCATGCAACGGGTGGCTGAGTTCGCCACGTTGAATGCAAACTACATGATGGCGCAGTTGAAAAAACGCGGATTCCAGGCAGCGATTCCCGATCGCTATGCCTCACATGAGTTTATTATTACCCTGAAAAAACAGGCGAAAGAACTCAATGTCAGTGCGATGGATTTTGCCAAGCGCCTGCTGGACCTGGGCTACCATGCACCCACAACCTACTTCCCGTTACTGGTGCCGGAGTGTCTGCTGATTGAACCAACAGAATCCGAAGCCAAGGAAATGCTGGATGGGTTTGTTGAAGCCATGGTGCAGATTCAGCAGGAAGCAGAAACCGATGCGGAGATGCTGCACAATGCGCCTTACACCATGCCGGTAAATCGACTGGATGAAGTGCGTGCGGCCAAGCAACTGGACCTGTCGTGGACAGTGACCAATAAGGCGGCGTCTTAGTCGGTTAAAGTTAACTGATTAAGCCGGCACGAAAGCCAGCCTGTAGGGTGGATCAAGCGTTAGCGGATCCACCGGATGTGGTGCTGTTGAGTGTGCTTTAAAAGCGTTCTGTGGCAATTAACTTTAATTTTTATTCAAAATAGACTTGCACGATAAATTGAATGGTGTTCTTTCGCCTTTCTGGCGACTTCCTTTTCTGTCTGCAGCAACAGAAAAGGAAGCAAAAGAGTGCCGTTCCCGGTCACTTGCCCGCAAAAAGCAGCGGGTTCCCGAAAATGCTTCGAGAATTTATTCAGGTTTAACTAAGTTAGCTGATGATATTATCTTCGTTGCCGGGTCGTGCTGGAGTGCCCTTCGGGCCTATCATCACTCCCCCATAAAATTTATATGGGCACATCCCTGTGATTTTGCCCCTGCGTAGAAAGCATTTTCGGCAAGTGACAGGGAAGGTTGTCGCAAGCCCATCGTTTAAAAAGTAATTTGACCGTTGGGTACGCTGCTGTTTCCCCAGCACACAATCTTTTATTTTTAAACAGCAAAAATAAAAGCTTGTGTGCTGGGGCGGCGCTTTCTTGCTTACTTCTTTGGCGCTGTTGCTAAAGAAGTGAGTCGCCAGAGAGGCGAAAAAGCACGGTTCAGGATATCGCGAAGATGAATTATGGATAAAGCATTAAAGTTGATCATTTTCGCGTTTGCTTTTTAGATGCTTATCGCCGCAGAACTCTGTGTTGCAACAATATTACCTGGCTCGTCCCGTGCGTAAAATAGTCTCACGGTGGATCCGCTTCGCTTGATCCACCCTGCGGTGAGTACTCAGGAGAAATTCCGTGGTTTGCTAGAAAACTATCTGGTTACGGCCATTCGCCTTGGCCTGGTAGAGTTTCTCGTCGGCGCATTTAATCAGGTTTTTCACCGAGGGCTGGTCACCTTCGCCGCGATAGAAACAGACACCAATTGAAGCGGTTATCGACAGGTCGCCCACGGATGTTTTAAAGGGCCGCTGATTGATGTTCGCCAGCAGGCGGTGCAGGGTTGATTCACGGAAATTATCGGCGCGGCTGTAATGCATGATAATGCCGAATTCCTCACCGCCCATGCGGGCTACCAGATCGGTTGGTCGAACGGTACGGCGGATGCGGCGGGTAAAGCCCACCAGCACTTCGTCGCCCACATCATGACCGTGGGTGTCGTTGAAATTCTTGAAGTGATCGATGTCGAGCATCACAAAACATACGCCGCCATTACGCGCCGAGGCATCCAGTAGATGATATTCCAGCTGGCGGGTTAACAGGCGACGATTGCCAACACCGGTCAGCGGATCGGTGAGTGCCATTTCTTCCAGGTGTTTGACCGTATCCTCGAGTTGCTGCGAGGTTTCCAGTAAGTCATTCTGCAGTGCGGAGATGCGGGCTGCAGCGTTGACCCGTGCGGCCAGTTCCTGTGGATTGGGTGGCTTTTTGATGTAGTCGTCTATGCCGCGGTCGAAGGCTTCAACCAGGGGTTCAATGCCTTCCTGTGCGGTAAACAGGATCACCGCGGTGTACAGCCCCAGTTCTTCATCGCGCTGGCGAATCTTGTCGGTGAGTTCAAGTCCATCCATTTCAGGCATTACCCAGTCAGCCAGTACCACATCGGCCTGGCTCTCTTCCATCATGCTCAGGGCTTTTTTTGCGCTGTCGGAAACGCGGATATTGCTGAAGCCAGCCTTTTTCAGTGCTGCCTGGATTACCACGCGGCTGAACTGCATGTCATCAACGATAATAATGGAAACGTCTTTATTAGACATAAGTGGTTTACTGCGTACCTTGTTTTTATTGTACTGGTTCGGTTGCTGCAGTCGCGAGTATGGACGCGATTGTGCTGGTTCCATTGTTTAAATCTCAGTAGATTATAGCCGTAATTTTACGGCTGCGAGTTTTGTCATTTAGCAGGCGGCGGATGCTGATTGCCCTCTGTTTTACCGAATTTCCCCATCGGTGTGTTTGTTTACGCTGTAGTTTTAAAGTGCCCTGGCGGGTAAACCCAGCCATTTTAGCATTAATCATCCATTTGTGTAGTCCACACCATGCCATTGGATTTGCGCCAGCGATTAACAATGTTGCAGAACAGCTCGGCGGTCTTCAGGGTGTCATAGCTGGCAGAGTGTGCCTGGCTATTGTCCCACTCTATGCCGGCGGCCTGCACTGCCCTGGAGAGCACGGTTTGCCCATAGGCCAGCCCGGCAAAGGAAACGGTGTCGAAGGTGCTGAAGGGATGGAACGGGTTGCGGCTGATCTTGCAGCGCTCTGCGGCGGCATTGACGAAGTTCAGGTCCATCGGCGTGTTGTGGCCCACCATAATCGCGCGCTTGCACTGGTTCTTTTTCAGGCTGGCGCGGATAAATTTAAATATTTCATTCATTGCCTGTGGCTCATCCACCGCCATGCGGAACGGGTTGTAGGGGTCTATGCCGTTTACTTCCATCGACTTGGGATCCATATTGGCGCCTTCAAACGGCATAATGTGCCGGCAGATCTGCTCGTCAATTTCGATAATGCC
>JBFFND010000156.1:0-6041 GCA_041563375.1 Gammaproteobacteria bacterium
ACTCGACACCCAGTGCGACGAGGTTGAGCAACTGACGCAGCTGCATGCGGCTAATGATGATCAAGCCACCAGCTGCCTGGAAATTCCCGGTGTTATTCTGATCTCTCTCGATACCGAAGCCAGGGTACAAATGATTAACCAGAGTGGTTGCGATATCCTGGGTTATCATGAAGACGATGTTCTGCAGAGTAACTGGTTCGAACATTTTCTACCGCAGAGTCACCAGGCCATTAACAAAGCCTACTTCCGTGAATCCATGTCGGGGCGTATCAAGGCCAATAGCAATTACGAAAACCTGATACGCACCCGCAACGGCGAATTGCGCAATATCATGTGGAACAGTGCCCTGCTGACCGATGCTGATGGCAAGGTCAGTGGCATGCTGGCCACAGGCACCGACATTACCGAAATGCGCCATGCCGAACAGCAACTGGAAAAAGTCAAACAGGAGTGGAACTATGCAATGGACTATGTCGATGATGCGATCTATCTGCTGGATCTGGAGCGCCGCGTTATTCGTGCCAACAAGGCCTTCTACCGCCTGACCCACACCAGCGAACAGGACGTGGTGGGACGCGACATTACCGAACTGATGCACACCATGGGTGAGCAGGTGCAGTGCCCGGTGTGCCAGGCGCAGGACGCCTGTAAGGATGCGGTCATTGTTCTGGAAACCGGTGAACAGGGCAACCCTATGCCCTTCCCCATCGAAGTGATCTGCAATATCACCCACGGCCCGGAAGGTGAACCTTTCGGCATACTGGTGACGATACGGGATTTATCCCGCATCCGCCAGACACAGGAAAAGCTATTCCAGTCGCAGGCGGTTTTCCAGAACACCAATGAAGGCATTATGATTGTCGATATTGACACGCGGATTATTGCAATCAACCCCGCCTTCACTCGCATCACCGGTTACACCGAGCAGGAAGCACTGGGCAAAAATCCACGGCTGTTACATTCAGGACAGAATGACGAAGCCTTTTATAAAGCCCTGTGGGCCGATTTAAACCAGACTGGTGGCTGGCAGGGTGAAATCTGGAACCGGCGTAAAAACGGTGAAGTCTACCCGGAATGGCTCACCATCAGTACGGTCAGGGATGATAACGGCAAGGTGCTGAATTACATCGGTGTTTTCTCCGATATTTCACAACTCAAACAGTCGCAGTCACGCCTCGAATTTCTTGCTCATCATGACCCATTAACCACCCTGCCCAATCGACTGTTATTCAGCGTGCGTGCCGAGCATGCGATTGAGCGCTCGCAACGCAGCAAACTGATCACCGCGATTTTATTTATCGATCTGGATCGCTTTAAACACATCAATGACAGCCTGGGGCACACCATCGGTGACCAGTTACTGAAAGCGGTAGCCAGGCGGCTGCAGGCACTCATCAGAAACGAAGACACCATTGCCCGTCTGGGCGGTGATGAATTTGTTATTCTGCTGGAAGAGCTGCATGAAGGTGAAGATGCAGCCATTCTTGCCAACAAGGTAAAACACGCACTGAGTGCGCCGTTTAATATCAACGACTATGAACTGTTTGTCGGTGCCAGCATCGGCATCAGCCTGTATCCACTGGACGGCAAGGGGGTTGAGGAATTACTGCGAAATGCCGACTCCGCCATGTACCGCGCCAAGGACATGGGCCGTAATACCTACCAGTTCTACACCCAGGAGCTTACTGCTCACGCACTGGAGCATGTGGTACTGGAGGCACAACTCAGAAAAGCGATTGAACAGGATCAACTGCGAATACATTACCAGCCACAGATATGCCTGATCAATCACAGTGTCATCGGTGTTGAGGCACTGGTACGCTGGCAGCACCCGGAACAGGGACTGATCGGTCCGGCTCAGTTTATTCCGGTAGCGGAAGACACCAGCCTGATTATTCCACTGGGTGAATGGGTATTACGTCATGCCTGCCAGCAGGCTAAACAGTGGCTGGATGCCGGTATTGAATTCGGCCAGATTGCGGTGAATGTGGCCGGCCCACAAATTCTGCAAAGTAATCTGGTAGACACAGTGGCGAGTGCACTGAATGAAAGCGGTTTGCCACCGGAGTACCTGCTGCTGGAAATTACCGAAACCTTTATTATGGATCGCGCCAAACCGGCGATTCAACTGCTGCTGTCATTGCGAAAAATGGGCGTATCACTGGCAATTGATGATTTTGGCACCGGCTATTCATCCCTCTCCTACCTCAAACAATTGCCGGTCAATAAGCTGAAAATCGACAAGAGCTTTATCAGTGAATTACCCAATGACGACAATGACGCAGCCATTACCCGTGCAATGATTGCCCTGGGCGATAGCCTGCTGTTTTCGATTATTGCCGAAGGAGTTGAAACCGAAGCACAACGCGAGTTCCTGGTGCAGGAAGGCTGTGAACAGGTACAGGGTTATTTATACAGCAAGCCGGTGCCGGCGGATGAACTGGTTCAGTTTATAGAAAAACATAATCACCAGTACAAAAAATAAAAACGCCTTCCACCGCATCAGACGCAGCCGAATCACCAGAACCATAAACTAACTGCATTACTTACGTGATGAACGCTTTACCGATTCATACAGCGCCACAGACACTATAATCCCGCCACCGATAAGCACTGAAACAGTCGGTGTTTCCTGCAATAGCAACCAGGCAAATAGCGTGGCAAAAATCGGTTGCAGACAGGAAATCATTGCAATCGATTTAGCTGGCAGGTGTTTCAAACTATAGGATAAGAGGGTGTGCCCCATGGCGGTACTGACCATGCCCAGCAGCAGCAACGTGAGCCAGTCGCCACGATTCAAATCACCAACGGCCGGATAATCAATAAACAGTAATAACATAAATGAAATCGCTATCACCTGATGCAACATCAGACGATCCGATGACACCGCCGGGTAATAATATTTTTGCAGCAAATTACGCATGGCAAACAGGAATGCCGAAATCACACCCCAGAACACACCCTGCACCGCTGCGTTATCAAAGGTCTGCAAATCATCCCTGACCATTACAAAAACCCCAATCAATACCACAATACCAGCCAGCACATCTGCAATTTGTAATTTCTGTTTAGTAAAAAACGGTTCAATAAGCACCGTAATAACCGGATAGGTAAACAGTGACAGCATGCCGATGGCGACAGTGGAAACCTGCATTGAATGAAAAAATGAAATCCAGTGCAGCCCCAGCACCACTCCAATCAGGTACACGCCAATATAGTCACGTGGGGAATCCAGCAAAAAACGGCGACGACTTAACAGCGCCACCAGCATCAGGGTACAACCTGCGAGCACACTGCGCAGCTGGGTAATGCTGGTGGCATCCAGTGGTATCAGTTTGGCAAACAGACCATTCAGGGCCAGCAGGAAAACAGCCAGGTAGAGAATACTCATACTGTGTCGGGAGTCGGTCATAATCACTCGTCAGGGATAAAGGCAGGTGATTATAAACCAGTTAATCATAGATTAATTCGCACAGCACTTGTGAATAATCCATGTTGACTACAAGCATAGATCATCCACATAGCTTTTAGCTTATGTCAGGCGGCATCAGGCTGAGTTCAATCAGGGTCATATCATCAATTTGCGGCACATCCCCGCGGAACGCTTTCTGATCCTCGACCAGTGTATTAAAGGCATCATCCGGCGCGGATTCAAAAATTTTATCCAGCCGCTCTGCACCGTACATCTCACCCTGGGCATTACGTATATCGGTAATGCCATCGGTATACAAATACATTTTTTCATTACGATTCATTGCGAACACTGATATTTCATCGGAAAAATCATTGTCGGATAAAATGCCCAGCGGCATATGCTGACTTTTAATCTTACGATAGGCCTTGCTGGTTTGGTCGTAAACAATAATCGGTGGCAGACCGCCAGACCATAACTCGATTTGCTGTTTCTGATAATTCAGTTCGATCAGCGTGGCGCAGAGAAAAATATTCGCTGGTAACAGCATTTTGATAGTGGCGTTAATTTCCGCAATAATCTGGTTTAACGGCAGGCCTTTTTTCACCATGGTAAAAAACACCTTGATCACTGGCAAACTGCCGACTGCGGCACACAGACCGTGACCGGTAAAATCCCCCATCAGCACACAGGTGGAACCGTCGGCGCGTTTTTCTGCCAGCAGCAAATCGCCGTTAAAGACCGACACCGAGGAAATATGGTAACGAATAAAGCTGTCATCCAGATAGGATTTACTCAGCGCATTATTAAAAATATGCTCAACCAGGTCATTTTCCCGCTGCATGTGCTGATTGTGCTGTTGTAACTGTTCGTTCATTTCCAGCATTTTCTCACTGGCTTCGCGGATGCGTAAATGCGCTTCGAGTTTGGCCTTGAGGATTTCGAAATTAATCGGCTTGCTGATAAAGTCATCACCGCCAGCCTCAATTGCCTCGGTCAGTGCAACTTCCGGCTTTAATGCGGTGACGTAGATCACCGGCACATAAACCTGACCGGCAAGTGACTTGATCTGCTTCGCTGCCTCATAACCGTCCATGTTCGGCATCATAATATCCATCAGCACCATATCCGGCTGATGTTCACGGTAACGTTCAATCGCCACCCGGCCATCATCTGCTTCAATTACACTGTAATTTGCTGCTGAAAAGTAGGACTCCAGCAACTTCCGATTGGCCCTGTTGTCATCGACAATAAGTATTTTCATTTAGCTAACCTGAAAATCTACGCTGATATTTATATGGTTGTGTATAGCTCAAACCGCCTGTCATTGCCGCCTCTGTGTACGCACACCGGTACGGACATTGTCGACTGAGCTGCCGCTCTGGATAACCATACTTTAGTTGATCCAGATCAAACAAAGGCAGCAGTTTCAGCTTGACTAAACACATCTATTAATTTCTATTTTTACTTTTAATTCAGTAACTTAGAAACATATTCTATTCTAAATATGACATGAAAATAACTGCTTTGAAAGCGTTATTGAAAAAAACAGCTGGCAGACAGCGGGCGCTGCCGGGTTTACGGGCTTATAACACGGTTATAACCATTGGCGCTGAATCTGTTGCAGCTCCAGCTCGGGGTACTCCAGCAGCAGCGTCTCGATCAGGCTGTACTGGCTATCCAGCCAGGATTTATCCAGGCTCAGCAAACAGATGGCCAGCTCGGCTCGTTGCCAGTTATCCAGCTCACCCACCTCGGCCACCGCTGCATTGAAACGTTGCGAGATGCGGTCCTTGAGGCTTTTGATCTGACGTCGCTTGTCCTTGAGCGAATGCGACATGGGAATATGCAAACTCAGCTGGATCAGAAGGATATGCATGGCGAGTGGGACCTTATCAAACGAGAAAAAACCGGCCAGCGTTCTGCAGACACCGCGTCGCGCTGGCGAGTGTCTGCTGACATGCCTATAACTGACGAATCTCCAGTCCCAGCGATTTAACCAGCGCTTCATTCTGCGGATGGGTAATCACTGCCACACTGGCCAGCTCCGGCTTCAGATAGCTTTTACCGACCCGCTGCAGATCATCCAGTGTCACCTTGAGCACCCGTTCACGGAACAACTGGCGCTGCTCCGGGGTGCGGCCATAGAGCGCATTATGGAAGGCCTGCTTGGCTTCACCTGCCGGTGAACCGGGCTTGTCCATGCTGCCGATGACACCGAGTATGGCTTCCTCGACCTGCAGATCGGTGTGGCTTTCATTGAGCAACCAGTCGATGGATTTATCAAAATCATCCAGGGTGTCTGCCAGACGCGGATCACGGTAGGAGAAAAAGCGGAAGCAGGCATTACCCGGCTCATGGCTGGCACCGCCACCGTAGGCGCCGCCCTGCTCGCGGATCACCCGGTGCAGAAAGCCGTTGCGCAAAAAGCCGCCGAGCACGGTTAATACCGGCGCGTCCGGATGGCTAACCGGCACCGTGGGATAGGCCTTGGCGCAGAAATTCACCTGGGTGCTGGTGAGCCAGGCATGTTTGACCTGCTGTTTAACTTCCGCCTGGCTAAAAGGCTGGAAACCCTCGCTGCTGTGGCTCTGCCAGCATTGCCTGATATCCGTCTCAATCGCCGCCT
>JBFFND010000157.1:0-6029 GCA_041563375.1 Gammaproteobacteria bacterium
GAGGCACTGGTCAGCAACCCCGATACCGAGATACGAAAGCTGCTGGCGTTTTGTGAATTACCCTGGCACCCTGACTGTCTGAGCCCACATAAGTCCAGAGAAGACACTAAAACCGCCAGTTACAACCAGGTGCGCCGACCAATTAATACCCAGTCGATCGAACGCTGGAAGCACTATGAAAAGCACTTACAACCTTTGAAAGAGGCGCTTGGTCTTAAATAACAGGCCCAGGCACCTTGGCCATTAGCTGCCTTATTATTTTTCCATAGCGATTTCAGCTTCGGATTTAAGCCCGAATTTTTTCATTAGATACCTGGGTGGGCAGAAACCGGTAAATGCACTTTGCAGGCAGTTAAAGCCGATAAACAAGGTAAACCAGGTCCAGTTCGGGTGATGGAACAGCGCCAGTAAAGACGTGATCATTACCATCACGCCCCCAAATGCAAACAGTGCTCGTTCAATAGACATCGCATCCTCTCTGTGTGTAGCGGAGATTAAACAGGTGACTCATAACAAACCGCAAAAACTTCTGCCGGCTGTGGTTTTTATGCTCAACATATACTCCATTTCCAGTTATTTCAATCACTTAAATCTATGGCATAAACATACCGGGTATGCCTGGACGGCTCATATCGGCACCGACTGAACTCAGGGGCAGTGGTGATCGCACGGCGACTGCAGGCTTTACACCACCGGCCTGCTCTTTCACGCCAGTTTCGCCGCAGAGTACTCACGGTAAAGCAGCCAGATAGGGTAAAATAGCCGCTTTTACCTCAGGCCAAAGTACTCTACATGTCCCTCGATATCCCCCAAGCAAGCAAGAAAGTCGGATTTATCAGCCTCGGTTGCCCCAAGGCCCTGGTGGATTCGGAACAGATCATCACCAGACTGCGCGCCGAAGGCTATGCTATCAGCCCCTCCTATGAAGGTTCGGACCTGGTGGTGGTGAACACCTGCGGCTTTATTGATGATGCGGTGGAGGAATCGCTGGAGGCGATTGGCGAGGCGCTGAATGAAAACGGCAAGGTGATTGTCACCGGCTGTCTCGGTGCCAAGGGCGATATCGTGGCGAATAATTACCCCCAGGTGCTGGCGGTGACCGGCCCCCATGCGGCAGATGAGGTGTTAGAGGCAGTGCACCAGCACCTGCCACCGGCTCACGACCCCTACACCAGCCTGATTCCACCCGCCGGTATCAAGCTCACCCCTAAACACTATGCCTACCTGAAAATCTCCGAGGGCTGTAATCATCGCTGCACTTTCTGCATTATTCCCTCGCTGCGCGGCGACCTGGTGAGCCGCCCCATTGGCGAAGTGATGAGCGAAGCAGAGAACCTGGCTAATAGCGGGGTGAAAGAACTGCTGGTGATTTCACAGGATACCAGCGCCTATGGCGTGGATATGAAATACCAGACCGATTTCTGGAACGGTCGACCACTGAAAACTCGCTTTGAAGACCTGGCCAGACACCTGGGCGAACTGGATATGTGGGTGCGCATGCATTATGTCTATCCCTACCCCCATGTTGACCGGGTGATTCCGTTAATGGCGGAAGGCAAAATCCTGCCCTACCTGGACATCCCCTTCCAGCACAGCAGCCCGGACATTCTGCGGGCGATGAAGCGCCCCGCCAGTTCGGAAAACGTGCTGGCACGGATTAAACAGTGGCGGGATATCTGCCCGGACATCACCCTGCGCAGCACCTTTATTGCCGGCTTCCCCGGCGAGACCGAGGATGACTTCAAGCACCTGCTGGACTTTATCGCCGAGGCACAGCTCGATCGCGTCGGCTGCTTTGCCTATTCACCGGTGGAAGGTGCCGTCGCCAACCAGCTGGGTGCGCAGGTGCCGGAAGAGATCAAGCAGGAACGCCTTGCGCGCTTTATGGCATTGCAGGCCGAGATCAGCGCCAGCAAACTGGCAAAAAAAGTTGGCCAGACCATGCAGGTGATGGTGGATGAAGTAGATGACGAAGGCGTTATCGCACGAAGCAAGGCGGATGCACCGGAAATTGACGGACTGGTGTTTGTCGACTCCGCTAAACAGTATGAGCCCGGCAGTTTTATCAATGTCAAAATCACCGATGCCAGCGAACACGACCTGTTTGCAGTAGAGACTGAATAAGCCATTTAATTCAATCAGAGCTGTGTTAAATCAAAGTGAGTCGGCAGGCTGCAATGCATAATTCATTCAGCCTGTTAACATCGTGCTAAATACAATTAAACCACCAATACCCGAAAAAAAGTCGAGCCTATGAATTCACTTGCCGATATCCGCCGCGAATACAATTGCAGCAGCCTGAACCGTAACCAGCTGGATACAGACCCCTTCAGACAGATGCATCTGTGGCTGGATCAGGCCAAACAGGCAGAGCTGAAAGACGCCACCGCCATGACCCTCGCCACCAGCGATCAGAACAATCTTCCCGATGCACGGATTGTGCTGTTAAAACAGCTGGATGAGCGTGGCTTCTGCTGGTACACAAACTACAGCAGCCACAAGGGACAGCAGCTGGCAGATAACCCGCAGGCCTGCCTGCTATTTCACTGGCGGGAGCTGGATCGACAGGTGCGCGTGCAGGGCCGGGTGGAACAGATCAACGGCACAGAAGCGGATGAGTATTTTGCCTCGCGCCCACTGCAGAGCCGCCTGAGTGCGGCGGCCTCCTCACAGAGCCAGGCGATTGCCTCACGTGCGGAGCTGGAAGCAAGGGTGGCGCAACTGCAACAGCAGTATGATGATCATGTGCCCCGCCCCGCCGACTGGGGCGGTTACCGCCTGCTGCCTGCACGCTTTGAGTTCTGGCAGGGCCGGGAAAATCGCCTGCATGACCGCTTCAACTATGAGAAAAACGATAGTGATAACGACTGGCTGATTACCCGCCTGCAGCCCTGAGTCGTAACTCCGGGTCTTATAGTCCTGAAGCACTCAGCTCGAACCATCACAACGACCTGCGGCCTGCATATTCATCAGTGCCGTGTTCAGGTATAATCACGCGCAATTTTAGCCAGCCCGAACCTGACTGGTAATAAAGGCATGATATAAATAACCTCCTTTATTACTCAGGTTTATAGATGGGCAAATTTAGCAAAGGCCACACACATTATGAGCAACCGTATTCTGATTTCTGTCGGGAAAATTAAAATCGAAGCCGAGCTGCTGGATACCCCAACTGCACGAAATATAAAAGACTCACTGCCCTTTGCCAGCAAGGCACAAACCTGGGGCAATGAGATTTTTTTTGAAACACCGGTAATGGCCGAAAACGAAGATGATGCGAAAGATGTCATCCAGGCCGGCGAGCTGGCCTTCTGGTGCGAAGGCAGTTGCATTGCCATCGGCTTTGGCAAAACCCCGGCCTCACAGGCCGATGAAATACGCCTCGCCAGCCCGGCCAATATCTGGGCCCATGCCATCACCGATGTGACCCTGTTAAAAAGCTGCCGCCCCGGTGACTTTATCTTTATTGAAGCCATCTGATGACAGATGGTTTCGTCCTCCCCACCTGAATAAATCATCTCGGCTCACCACACACAGATAAACGCAGCACTTCAGCCGATACATGGTGTGCTGCCGCCTGTACTGGTGCGCTGTTAATCACTACTCGACAAAAACAGTCGTACAGCAACGGACACACCACGGACATTAAAGCCGACAACACAATGCAAATTTTCTTGCAATTAGCAGGTGCTTGACGTTAAATTAAATGCACCGGCGCAACGTGCGTCCTGCCCAGACAAATATCAAACGGGTTACTGCCAGGGAGTGCAATTATTATTATGGACAATACGCGTTACAGCTCACACCACCCACAAAAACTATTCATAAAATACATTGAGCAGGTAGATTACAGCGATTTACCTCACGCTGAAATATTTTTTAGCGAAGCTTTTAATTTATCGACACAATGCCCATTCAGCAAAATAGCAGTCCATCACATACCGGCCCGTTCATCGATTTATCCTGCGATAACTGACCCTGAGAAAAAACGCTTTTGCAAACACCCATACAATATTTTCAGTTCAGGCTATGTACCTGAATCACGACATATAGAAAATTAATTTAACCGGCTGCTTGCAGCCACAAATGATAAACGCATCGGCACTTTAATAAATATATGGAATACAGGTGCCTCATGTCGCCGGCAGATCAGGGCTGATCGCCTGCATAATAAACATGAGTGCATAACAGGTAGTAATAATGCAGATGAGTAAATCGAAATGAGCACCTCTCGCACCGGTTATTTGAGCCGTTTGCGTGAAGGCTATTTTTCGCTGTTCAGTAAAATCATTTTCTGCGGCCTGAAAAAAGAGCAGATAAATGATATTGAAGCGCAACGTTTTGTACTGGTTATAAATCTGTACAGTTTCGTGGGCACGCTGTACCTGATATTCTTCTCCATCCAGTCATTACTTGATGCACAGTGGCGCATGGGCAGCACACTGAGTGTTGCGGCACTACTGGCAATTGCCAACAGCATCTACCTGCAGCGCAGTGGAAATTACCGACGCTCCGGTGATCTTATCGTACTGATGACGACCCTGCTGTTTCTGTATCTGATTATCACTGGCGGTGTTGATAATACCGGCCCGCTATGGAGTTATACCTTACCGCCCCTGGTTTTCTTTGTATTCGGACTGACCCAGGGCAGCCTGATTTTGTCGGTGTTTATTATCAGCAGTATTCTGCTTATGTTCTTTCCGCCACTGACCATCCTGGCCACTGACTACAGCTACAGTTTCAAGGTACGCTACCTGACCACTTTTCTCAGTGTCTGCTTTATCTCATCCATCTGCGAATATTCCCGCTATCACTCTTATAACCTGTTAAAGGAGTTACAGCGCAAGATTCAACTGGAAGCCAATACCGATGAACTAACCGGGCTGCATAACCGACGTTATATGTATCAGCAGCTGGACAGAATGATTAAAAAAATCAAACGTTATAAACGTCCTTACAGTTTGCTGCTATGCGACCTGGATCATTTTAAATCAATTAATGATGACCACGGCCATTCCTGCGGCGACATGGTGCTGGTAGAAACCGCTAGCCGTATGAAAAGCAGTTTGAGAAATGAGGACATTGCCGCACGCTGGGGCGGTGAGGAATTTCTGATTATTCTGCCAGAAACCGACAGTACTGCGGCCTATCGGGTAGCAGAAAAACTACGCCGGCAGCTATCCGAGCAGACGTTTAACTGTAACGACAAGCAACTCAAAATCAGTATGAGCATTGGTGTGCTACAGGTTAATGTGAATGCGCGCAAGGAAGACCTGCTCAACCAGGTTGATGATGCTTTATATGAGGCCAAGCACCTGGGACGTAATTGTACCCATATTTACGCCGTTGCCAGCAGTCCCGAGCAGTGAGCAGAAAATTAGTAGTTGTCGCGGTAATGTTTAAGGAAGCGGTGCATCTTTTCGATCACTTCTTCCATATCATCACGCCGTGACAGGAATACCACACGGAAGTGGTTGGTATCGGGCCAGTTGAACGCCGTACCCTGTACCAGCAACACTTTTTCCTGCTGCAGTAGCTGGAATATGAACTTTTCATCATCCACAATGTTATAAACATCCGGATCAAGTCGCGCAAACAGATACAATGCACCCCTGGGTCTGACACAACTCACACCCTCCAGCTGATTGATCATTTTCCAGCTGTAGTCCATCTGTTCATATAAACGGCCACCTGGCGCCACCAGATCATTAATGCTCTGGTAACCACCCAGCGAAGTCTGGATGGCATGCTGTCCCGGCACATTGGAACACAGCCGCATCGACGACAGCAACTCCATACCTTCGATGTAATCCGTGGCATGATGCTTGGCGCCGCTGATCACCATCCAGCCGGCACGGAAACCGGCCACGCGATAGGACTTGGACAGACCATTAAAGCTGATCACCAGGATATCATCGGCCAATGACGCCAGTGCTACATGTTTGGCATCATCGTAGATAATCTTGTCATAGATTTCATCGGCAAAAATAATCAGCTTGTGCTTGCGTGCCAGCTCGATGATTTTTAGC
>JBFFND010000158.1:0-6024 GCA_041563375.1 Gammaproteobacteria bacterium
CAGGCATTTAATAAAGACAATACCTACTGGCCGGTGTTTAGTATGCATGCGCTGGTAGAGGATGAACGCTTTCTGCATGCCGCCATATAGCGGGCAGTCGGTGATAAAACAAATACAGACCATCCGTTAACGGAGTAGCTGGGAGATAAAAATAATATGAGTGCAGCAAAGCGAAATCCGTTTGCATTGAGTGCAATTAGTAAGCCGATTTTGATATTGGGTGTCATTCTGTTTTTCTCAATTATCGGCATGGGTGTCAGTTTATGGTACGCCGATACGCAACAGAGCAACCAGCAACAATATCTGGAGATCGTGTCGGAACAGAAATTGCTGTCACAGCGACTGGCCACACTGTCACTGGAATCAGCGGCGGGCCGTGAAACGGCATTTGCGCAATTGCTGTCGTTTCGTGATCGTTTTGATGAAACCCTGTATATATTTGAAAACGGCAATCTGCGCAGCGGCTTGCCGGCATTGCCAGCGTCAACCCGTGATCAGCTTTCAACGGTAAAAAATGTCTGGCTGGGTGAGGACGGAGAATCTGGTCCTGACAGCTACCGTGGCAATATCAACAGCATTCTGGAAGGTAAACTGGCGATCTCGGAAGTAGGTGAGTTCGTACTGGTTATTCAGGAATTCATTCCGCAGTTGCTGTCATTCTCCGAGCAGGTCGTTGATCTGCTGGTAGAACGTAATGCGCCACCACGCCAGGTATTTATGGCGTCGCGTCAGCTGATGTTAACCCAGCGTATTGAAAATAACATGAACCGCGTGCTTTCCGGCGGTGAAGGTGCGGCGGCAGCGGCAGACCGTTTCGGTCGTGATGCGGCGCGCTTCGGCTCGGTACTGGAAGGCATGTTAAAAGGCTCCAGTGCACTGCGCATCGAAAAAATTGATGATGAGGTCGTACGGGTCAAATTGCGTGAAGTAGCGATGTTGTTCAGTTCGGTTTCGGATCACGTAGAAGCGATACTGGACCTGTCTCCCGACCTGTTCGACGTAAAATCGGCAGCGGGTGAAGTTGAAGCCTTCGGTGCCCTGCTGTTGCAGGAAACCGAAACACTGGAAAGACAGATTGTTAAACACGGTGAATTACTTGAAGTCGCACGCTGGGCTGGTTTTGGTGCCGGTGGCCTTGCGGTAGTGGTTATTATTATTGCCGGTGTACTGTTGATTCGCGACTCGGGTGAGCGTGAGGATGCGGCGCTCGAACAGAACCGTCGAAACCAGCGCGCGATCCTGCGACTACTGGATGAAATGGCGAACCTCGCGGAAGGTGACCTGACAGTACACGCTACGGTAACCGAAGAAATTACCGGTGCAATTGCCGACTCGGTTAACTACGCGATCGACGCACTGCGCTCACTGGTAACCACCATTAATACCACCGCGGTTGAAGTCTCCTCCGCGGCAGAGAAAACCCAGGCAACGGCGACACGACTCACCGATGCATCGGCGCATCAGGCACGTGAGATTGCATCGGCATCGGCAGCGATTACCGATATGGCGGATTCGATGAAGGGTGTATCGAAAGATGCGGAAGACTCGGTAGAGGTTGCGCATAAGTCACTGGAAATTGCACAGAAAGGTGCGGGCATTGTACGCCGCAGTATTTCCGGTATGGACACCATTCGTGAACAGATTCAGGAAACATCGAAACGGATCAAGCGACTGGGTGAATCATCACAGGAAATCGGTGATATCGTGGGGCTGATCACGGAAATCGCCGACCAGACGAATATTCTTGCATTGAACGCTGCGATACAGGCATCGACCGCTGGTGAGGCCGGTCGTGGTTTCGCGGTGGTAGCGGACGAGGTACAGCGACTGGCGGAACGTGCCGGTAATGCGACCAAGCAGATCGAGGCACTGGTTAAAACTATCCAGGCCGATACCAACGAAGCAGTTAGCTCGATGGAGGCCAGTACCACCAACGTGGTTAACGGCGCGAAGATGGCCGAGGATGCGGGTGGCGCATTGATCGAAATCGAAAATGTATCCGATGAACTGGCGGAGCTGATCCTGGGTATTTCCAACTCGGCAAGTCAGCAGGCATCCGTGGCGATGGACGTGTCCAACACCATGAATGTTATCCAGGAAATTACACTGCAAACGTCTGAAGGTACTGAAGAGACATCCGCCTCGATCGGTAACCTGAGTGAACTTGCGAATGAGTTACGTAAATCCGTAGCCGGCTTTAAGCTGCCCGACAGCGATGAGCAGGTTGAAACCGTGATTTTGAATGGTTAAAGCGAACGTTTGGCAGAGAGCATGAAAACAGAGGATACTGTTGAATACAATTCTTTACGCTGGGTTAAGAAAGAACTCGACCTGATTTTGATGGAAGCCCAGGCTTCGTTGTCAGCGTATATAGAAGACACAGAAGATACGGCACGCTTGCGTGAAGCCGTAGAGCATTTGCATATGGTGCAGGGCACTTTGCAAATGGTTGAGCTGTATGGTGCCGCTCAGCTGGCTGAGGAAATGGAAAAAGTTTCCGAGGCGTTGCTTGAAGGCAGAATTAAAAAAGTTGAAGACGCATACGATGTGTTGATGCGTTCCATGTTGCAGCTGCCGGATTACCTGGAAAGCCTGCAGTCTGGCAGCAAAGATGTGCCTATGGTGCTGTTGCCTTTGCTGAATGACCTGCGTGCTTCACGTAATGCAAGCCTGCTGTCAGAAAATGTACTGTTTTTCCCCGATGTCGACAGCACAGCAGATGATCAGGTCAGTGGTGCCAGTCAGGGCGATCTACTGGCAGCGGCAAAAAAATTGCGACCACATTACCAGATCGGATTGCTGGGCTGGTTTAAAGGCGAAAAAGTTTCCGCCAGTTTAAAAAGAATTCTTGCGGTACTTACCGAGCTGGAAAAAAATTCTCCGAGTGCGGCATCACGTCGTATCTGGTCAATTACCGCTGCGCTGGTCGATGGCCTGAGCACCAACGGCATTGATAGCAATGTCAGCATCAAAACCCTGCTAGGTCAGGTTGACCGCTGTATCAAGCAGCTGATTGATGCGGGTGAAGAGCATTTTGTCGAGAATGTACCTGCGGAACTTCTAAAAAACCTGCTGTATTATGTGGCACGGATAAAATCCGAGTCGCCACGCGTTACTGATATCAAAACAACCTACCGACTTGAGCAATTGCTGCCGGCTGATAACGAGCTGGAAGAAGCCCGCTCCGGCATGGGTGGCTTGAACAGTGAGTTGCTATCCACCGTGTCATCCGGTATTCGTGAAGACCTGCTGGAAGTTAAAGATGCACTGGAAATTTTTGTACACAGTGATGTGCAGGATGTAGCGCGACTTAAATCCCTGCCGGATCTGCTGGCAAAAATCGCCGATACACTGTCCATGCTGGGTCTGGGTATGCCCCGTGAGCAGGTGATTCAACAACAGAAAATTGTCAGCCAGATTATTGCCGGTGAACATGACTCATCCGATGAAGTCATTATGGATATGGCGGGTGTACTGCTGTCGGTTGAATCACAGCTGAACAGTTTTATCGCTAATCGTTCAACTACAGGAGCGGATAGCAGCAAGGATGATCGTGATGGCTTTGCCGAAATGCCTGATTCGGAATACCAGGCAGTACTGTCAGCGGTTATTAAAGAAGGCCTGCAGGACTTCAGTGATGCCAGGCAGGCGATTCTAAGTTATCTGGAGAACAGCGAAGACAAAAGTCTGCTTGAGCTGATTGTAACTCGCCTTGATCAGGTTAACGGCGCCATGTTTATGTTGCCGGTGCAGAAACTCAAGCACCAGATAGATGCGGTGCGTAACTACATTGAAAAGGTTATGTTGAACGCGGGCGTGTCACCCGATGCGGATACTCAGAATGACATCGCCGATGTGGTAACCAGTGTAGAGTATTATCTGGAATCGATTCTCGAAGGGCGTCCCGATATTGAGCATTCCATGAGTGCCGGTAACGCTTCCGCAGAGCGACTGGATAAACTGACTGAGCAGTACGGTGTTGATGCGGGAAAGCCGAAGCAAGCGGAGGAAACGGCAGCGGAGGTTGCGCCTGAGATAGCAACGGAAGAAACGCAGCCGGCACCTGCTGATGAAACGGTACAGGCTGAACCCTCCACTGGCGGCGTAGAAACGAGCAGTACCCAGGAAGAAGCGCGCTACCAGATCATCAGTGATGATGCAGATGAAGAAATTCTGGAAATATTTATTGAAGAAGCGCTTGAAGTGCTGGATACCTTAAATGAACAGGTTCCCCTGTGGTCAAAAGATCATGGTAATGAAGATGCGCTGGTCACGGTGCGCCGTTCTTTTCATACGCTGAAGGGTAGTGGCCGGCTGATCGGGGCAGAACTGATTGGTGAGTTTGCCTGGAACTTCGAGAGCATGCTCAACCGGATAATAGATAAAACCCGTCCACTGACCCAGGAAGTATTCGAGCTGCTGGATGAAGCCCTGGCGGTATTGCCGGAGTTGATTGAACAGCTCAAGGGTAATAAGGAGCCGATCCCCAATATCTATGGACTGATTGACCGCGCAGCAGAACTTGCACAGTTAAAAAAAACTGAAGCTAAGCCGGCGGTCACAGCTGAAAAAAAACCGGCAACGACTGAATCTCCCGCAGTAGAGGTCACAGAATCTCCATTGGGCACGGAGGATTCAGAAGACGATTTTTCGCTGGAACTGGATGAGTTGCAAGCGCCTGAAACAAGTGATGCTGGCTCTGCAGATGATGATGCAAGTATTGAAATTAGTCCGGATGAGATTCAGCTTGAGGATGATTTCGAACTGAATGATGATGACGGACTGTTGTTGCAGGATGAAACAGAGGATGCCCTGTCACTGGATGAAGCAGTAGCCGGGACTGAGTCAGAGTCAGAGCCGGAAATTGATCTGCAGCTGGACAGCGCTGCGCATAGCGATGATGCCTCTGCCATCGACATTTCAGAAGATGAAATGATGATGGATATTTCTGAGGATGAATTGCAACTTGAGATTGAAGAGCCAGCGTCTGAAGACGTGGATTTTGCATTCGATGAAACAGAAGAGACAGATGCAGGCGAAGGGTTTGACATAGACCTGACCGATGAGCTGGAAGCATTACAGGATGCATCTGCCAGTGAAGAATTCGACAGTAGTATAAGCGGTGAAGACGATGCTTCAATGCTGTCACCTTCACAGGATAATGCAGCAATAGAGACGAGCCAGGAAGCCGCTATTGATCCGGTGTTGCTGGATATTTTCAAGAAAGAATCCCGCGGTCATCTTGAAAACATACGTGAGATGCTTGAGCAACATTATCAGGGTGCAGCGAGGCTCAGTGCCAATGCAGATTTACTGCGCGCATTGCACACCCTGTATGGTAGTGCGAAAACAGCAGAGGTAGAACAGATTGCCGAGCTGTGTGGTGGGCTGGATAAGTACGCAAAACTGCATAAGGATCGTCAGGATCTGGGGCTGTCGGATGCGGGTGTACAGCTTATTGACGACGTGAGCAATAAAGTGTCTGAAATGCTGGAGCAGCTGACCAGCGAAAACAGGCTGCTTGAATCAGATGAGGCATTGCTGCAGCGTATTAATGACATTATTGATGTCACCACGAATGAAAATACTGAGCTGGCTGCTGCGGCAACCGATTTAAAGACTGAAGCGGCTGAGACAGAGTCAGACCAGATCACAGTTGAGGAAATACCAGAGCCGGCTGAGCCAGTCATGGCCGAGGATGAAATCATTAGCCATTATGAAGTGGATGATGAACTGGTTGATATCTTCCTTGAAGAAGCCGAGGAGTTACTGGACAGCTGTGAAAACAGTTTGCAACGCTGGAACTCGGATAATAATGATAAGGACAGTGTCCAGGATTTACAGCGCCACCTGCATACCCTGAAGGGTGGTGCGCGTATGGCGGATCTGGGTCCGGTGGGTAATCTGACCCATGCACTGGAATCACTGGTTATTGCAGTGAATGATGGTCAGGCGCCTTTCTCCAGGGAGATTTCAAACGTCCTGCACGATTCACTGGACCAGCTTTCAGATATGCTGGTCAGG
>JBFFND010000159.1:0-5917 GCA_041563375.1 Gammaproteobacteria bacterium
ACCCGCCAGCCGTCACGTACAGGTTGCGGAAATGGTGATTGAAAAGGCCAAGCGTCTGGCAGAACATAAAAAGGACGTGGTGATCCTGCTCGACTCGATTACCCGTCTGGCGCGCGCCTACAACACGGTGATTCCATCATCGGGCAAGGTACTGACCGGTGGCGTGGATGCCCACGCGTTGCACCGCCCCAAGCGTTTCTTCGGTGCGGCACGTAATATCGAGGAAGGCGGCAGCATTACCATTCCGGCGACAGCACTGGTGGATACCGGTTCAAAAATGGACGAGGTTATTTACGAAGAGTTCAAGGGTACCGGTAATATGGAAATCCACCTGGATCGTCGTATTGCGGAAAAACGTATTTACCCTGCTATCAATATCAATCGCTCTGGCACACGCCGTGAAGAAAAACTCACCGATCCGGATGAGTTACAGATGATGTGGGTATTGCGCAAAGTGCTGCATCCCATGGATGAGCTGGGCGCCATCGAATTTATGCTGGAACGACTGCAAAGCACTAAAACCAATGATGAATTCTTCGACAAGATGAAGAAGGGTTAAAGCCCTGAGAAAATTCGTCTGAGGCAATATCGGCAGGGATGCTGATGCTAATTGCCAGTTTTGCCGGCACTACCCCAAAAGATTTATTCCCGAGTGTTATATTCCACTGGCTTTAGGCCTGTTTCATAGCGGCTGTTTACGTCCGCAAAAATCACACTGCTTCTTTCTGAACCACTTCTAGCCAATACAGACTAAAACTGTAGCGCAGCTGTGCGCCTGTTCAGTTTTGCCGCTGATTTATGGCTATAATCAACAGCATTCGCGAATTTCAGTTTATATCAGGGAGTGAATGTGAGTCCTGTGCTGGTTCATTTATTTGTTCTGATTGTACTGGCCAACGGAGCGCCCATACTGGCGCATAATCTATTGGGCAATAAAGCCGGTTACCCGATTGATGCTCACCTGCGTTTTTTCGATCAACGGCCGTTGTTCGGTCACTCGAAAACCTGGCGCGGACTGATCGCATCTTTGTTGCTGACCTCCCTGCTGGCCTGGCTGCTGGGGTATAGCGTGCAAATCGGTTTACTGATTGCACTGGCGGCCATGTGTGGTGATCTGTTAACCAGCTTTATCAAACGGCGGCTTAATATGCCATCCAGCAGTATGGCGCCGTTGTTTGACCAGGTTGCCGAATCACTGTTTCCTGCGCTGGCGGTCATGCAGCTGTTTGCGCTGACGCCATTAAACATCATACTGCTGGTGCTGGCATTTATTCTGTTTGATCTGCTGTTATCCCGGCTGTTACATCGAATAGGCCTGCGCAGGCGCCCATATTAAATAAATCAACTGGCCAGAGGTATGCTGCTCTATGACAAAACAGGAAATCTATAATCTGCCCAATCTGGTGAGTCTGGTTCGGGTGCTGTTAGCGCCGGTGTTGTTATGGCTGGCGATACAGCAACAGCCGCAGTGGTTTTTGCTGGTGTTGGTGATAACGGTGTTTACCGATGTGCTGGATGGCTTTCTTGCACGCTATCTGCAGCAGATCACCGAGATGGGCTCGCATCTGGATAGCTGGGGTGACTTCCTGGTGTATTCGGTGATGGCGATTTCTGCCTGGTTGCTATGGCCAGAAACCGTGCTCAGTGAGGCGGTGTTTGTGATCATGGTGCTGTTGAGTTTTACGCTGCCGGTACTGATCGGTTTTATTAAATTCAAAAGCATGACCAGTTACCACACCTGGAGTGTGAAGCTCGCGGTGGCGGTGACTATCATTGCCTATATTCTGCTGTTTTCCGATATTGTCAGCTGGCCATTCAGGCTGGCGGCACTGCTGTGTGTATATGCCGCGCTTGAAGAAATCATGATTACCCTGTTGATGAAACATCAACATGTGGACGTCAGGACACTGAGCCAGGCAATCAGATATAATCGCCAGGAAAGTTAATGCCTGCTATGGGTTATAATTAGCCCGCAGAGAAAATCAGCAAGCACAATGCGCGGCCATGCAATAAACCAGGCAGGTAAATGTAAAGTAGTGCACAGATGAGTGATATGGATAAACAGCTTGAAATAGACAGCGCAGTGTATAAAACGCTGCTGGAATCGACCAACGCCATCCCCTGGAAAATCGACTGGCAAACTATGCAGTTTGCCTATGTCGGTCCGCAGATAGAACAGTTACTGGGCTGGACGCCGCAGAGCTGGGTCAGTGTTGATGACTGGGCCGAGCGCATGCACCCGGACGACCGGGAATGGGTGGTGAACTTCTGTGTGTCGCAATCCCAGTCGGGCACGGATCACGAAGCAGACTACCGTGCACTGACAAAAGACGGTGATTACATCTGGATCCGCGATGTAGTGCATGTGGTGCGGGATGAAGCAGGTTCTGTGGAAGCACTGGTTGGTTTTATGTTCGATATCAGTGAGCGTAAAAAGAATGAAGCCAAACTGGTTCACTTACAGAAGGAACTGGAAGAGCTGTCATACAAAGATGGTTTGACTGGCGTGGCCAATCGACGCATGTTCGATAAGGTATTCGACAGTGAATGGGCTAATGCACGGCGCAACCACAAACCGCTGTCACTGATTATGCTGGATATCGATTATTTCAAACAGTATAACGATCAATACGGGCATATACAGGGTGATGACTGCCTAAGGGCGGTTGCCAGAACATTGAGCGAAGCGGTGCATCGTCCGCGTGATTTTGTTGCGCGTTTCGGTGGTGAGGAGTTTGTGCTGGTATTGCCGGAAACCGATGAAGTCTCGGCGAAGCAGATTGCAGAGAAATGCCGTTTGCTGATTCAGCAACAGCAGATTCCCCATGAAAGCTCCGATGTCAGTGATGTGCTAACGATCAGTCTCGGCGTAGGCACGATGATTCCCGGCATGGCGGACGATAAGAAAGCCTTTGTCGAAGCAGTCGATCAGTGTCTGTATAAGGCAAAAGCCAATGGCCGTGACTGCCTGGTTAGTGAGTGCGCATAAAAGGCCTGGTTGTGCAAAAACAGTTTCTATAATCCATTTTCCTGCTGATTTTCAGCTTCAATTCAGTTTCACCTGATAGCTTTACCTCAACTTAACGAGGAGAGCTATATCATGCGTGAACAACCTCAGATTCGGGTCTGGGACCCTCTGGTGCGATTTTTTCACTGGTCACTGGCCAGTGCCTTCCTGATCGCGTTTATTACCGAAGACGACTTTATGACCGTGCACAGCTGGGCAGGCTACCTGATCCTGTCGCTGTTGCTGGTGCGCCTGGTATGGGGCTTTATCGGTACCCGTCATGCGCGATTTACCGATTTTGTGTATCGCCCGGCAACCATCAAGGCTTTCCTGAAAGACACCCTGCGACTCAGGGCGAAACGCTATATCGGGCATAACCCGGCGGGCGGCGCCATGGTGATTCTGCTGATGCTCAGCCTGCTGATCACTGCGACTAGTGGCATGTTGCTGTTCGGTGCAGCGGAGCAGTCGGGGCCACTGGCGCAATGGTTTGCGCAGTCAGGTTCAGCCTGGGCCGATCCGCTGGAAGAAGTGCATGAGTTCTTTGCCAATTTCACCATGCTGCTGGTGGTCATCCATGTGGCCGGGGTGATTGTGGAAAGCCTGATCCATCGTGAGAACCTGGTCTCTGCAATGATCAGTGGCTTCAAGCCGGCACAGCCCGCAGCGGAATCTACGAATGTGATTGAAGGAGAAAAACAATGAAACAGATGATCTTTGCAGCGCTCCTGGCTACGGCGGTAACGGGCCTTGCCCATGCCGATAGCGCTGCCCTGCTGCAGCAATACGCACAACAGGGTGCATCCACCCCCAGTGCACAACGCGGGCAGGCAATGTGGCAACAGACATTTGCCGCCAGTGGCGAGTTCAGTGAACGGAGTTGCGCATCCTGTCACACCAGTGATTTAGCTCGCGCGGGTAAGCATGTAAAAACCGGCAAGTCGATTGAGCCCATGTCACCACGGGTCAACCCGGCGCGACTGAGTGATAACCGTAAAGTGGAAAAATGGTTGCTGCGCAATTGCAAATGGACACTGGGCCGCGAATGCAGCGTGCAGGAAAAAGCCGATTTCCTGGCATACATCAAAACCGCCGAGATGATTTAGGAGAACATACTATGAAAAGTACACTTGCAATCAGCGCCATTATTTTTACCGTCGGCATAGTCACACTGCCGGTGGTGTTCAGCGATAACAGTTTTGAGTGGCAGCAAGGTGAGCGCGATGAACATGGTGTCGCTAATGTCAGTCATCCATTGTATAAAGAGGAATGTGGCAGCTGTCATATGGCGTATCCGCCGGCGCTGTTATCCACGGCTTCATGGACAGCTGTTATGCGCGGGCTGGATGATCACTTCGGTGACAATGCCGAGCTGGATGCACAGACGCATAAAACGATTAGCGAATTTCTCACAGGTAACAGCGCCGATAACAGCAATTACCGTCGTTCGCGTAAGTTTATGCAGGGCATTGACGCAAACAGTCCGCCACTGCGGATTAGCGAAACACCTTATTTTAAACGCAAGCATGACGAGATTCCGCAAAGCATGCTGAGCAATAACAGCGAAGTCAGCAGCTTCAGTCAGTGTAATAGCTGTCACCAGGGCGCGCAGAAAGGAATTTTTGATGATGACAACGTCAAGATTCCAGGTTATGGCCGCTGGGACGACTAAGCCTCTCTGGGCTATAATTTGAAAATGAAATCTGTGTATACATTACTTGCATTGATACTGCTGCAGTTATTGCCCTGGAGTGTCGCCCCGGTTATCGCCGATGATGATCATCTGCAAGCGCGTCGCCTGGTGGAGTCCGGTGAAGTGCTGCCGCTGCAATCGATACTGGATAAATACCGCGCCGATTATCCGGGGCGGGTGATTGAAGTTGAGCTGGAGAAGAAACACGGCGAGATTATCTATGAAATCGAGATTGTCGATGACAGGGGTGAGGTGCGGGAACTGTATATCAATGCCAGAAACGGTGAGCTGCTGAAGGTTAAGGTAGAAGACTAGTGCGGTTGTTGCTGGCGGAAGACGATCACTACCTGGCTGCAGGGCTGAAAAAAGACCTGCAGGCCGCCGGTTATGCGGTGGACATCGCAGACAATGGTGTCGATGCAGAGTACCTGGGTAATGAGCCGATATACGATATTGCGGTGCTCGACCTGGGTTTGCCACAACGCAATGGCATTGATGTACTGAAAAACTGGCGCAATGCCGGCAACCGCCTGCCGGTGATTGTGCTGACCGCGCGCGATGCCTGGCACGAAAGAGTGGATGGTTTTAAGGCAGGGGCGGATGACTATCTGGGCAAACCGTTTCATATTGAGGAATTACTGGCGCGCCTGAGTGCGCTGTTACATCGCTCCAGCCAGAAACCGGCGGGCGAGCTGAAAGTCGGTGATTTTACCCTGGATGAACAGCAGCAATCGGTCACCACCGCTGATGGTGAACATCATCAGCTCACCGGTATCGAGTTTCGGCTGTTACGTTATTTCCTGCTTAATAGCGGGCAGGTGCTGTCCAAGTCACAGCTTAGCGACCATGTGTATGACCTGGATTCGGAAAAGGACAGCAATGTGATAGAGGTGTATGTGCGTCGCCTGCGCCAGCTGCTGGGCAAACAACGCATTGAAACCCGGCGTGGCCAGGGTTACATCTTCAGGGACAGTTTATAATGCATTCGCTGGCCTCACGACTCAGTAGCGGTTTATTAATCAGCCTGTTGATTGCCTTTGCGTTACTGGCTGTGCTGGTGAGTGTGAATATTCGTTACGTCACCGATGACTATGTGGCCTCACGCCTGCAGCATGATACCGAAACCCTGCTGGCGGCGATTTCGTTTGATAGTGAAGCTCGCCTGCTGCTGGATGGTGCACGTATCGATCAGGTCTACAACCAGCCCTTCTCCGGCC
>JBFFND010000160.1:0-5896 GCA_041563375.1 Gammaproteobacteria bacterium
AATGATATTTACTTCCACAAAAGATGAGGGCGCACTGGGCCTGCAGAATAATCTGGTCCCCATGGTGGTTGAGCAGTCGGCACGCGGTGAACGTGCCTATGATATTTACTCCCGCCTGCTAAAAGAGCGCGTTATATTTATTGTCGGCCCGATAGAAGATCACATGGCCAACCTGATTGTTGCCCAGTTGCTGTTTCTGGAGTCTGAAAACCCGGACACGGATATATCAATCTACATCAATTCACCGGGCGGCGTGGTGACGGCTGGTATGGCTATTTATGACACCATGCAGTTTATCAAGCCCGATGTATCGACGCTGTGTGTGGGTCAGGCCGCCAGTATGGGTGCGCTGTTACTGGCCGGTGGTGCCCCGGGCAAACGCTACGCGCTACCCCATTCGCGCATAATGATTCATCAACCACTGGGTGGTTTCCAGGGCCAGGCATCGGACATTGATATCCATGCGCGGGAGATCCTGCTGATGCGTGAGCGTCTTAACAAGATTCTGTCGAAGCATACCGGCCAGCCACTGGAAACAGTTCAGGAAGACACTGAGCGTGATAACTTTATGAGTGCAGATCAGGCGGTCAGCTACGGCATGATTGATGAGGTGCTGCGGGAAAGACAGGGTACTGACAAGAAATAGCCGCTGAGCGAGGGCTTGTGGTACTTGAAATGGTGCCGCATGGCCCCATTTATGCTACTGAAGGTCATAAAAAAACCACTAATTCAGCGGTTTTTTTGTGAAAAATAGGCTATCTTTATCTCAATATCGGCTTATCCGGCTATGTGTCGGGGGGTAAATTCTGCTGAATCGTAGAGCCCTGCATTGGCCAGCTTGTATAAATAGTAATCACTTCCATGAAAAAACCAGGGTTATTAGGGATTTAGCTTAAAACCCTGTGAATTATACCCTTGCAAGTTATTGCCAGAATTGGCATGGTATAGCTAATATAGAATTCAATCAGCTTCGCGCTAGCATGAGGAAACGTCATGAGTGACGACAAAAACAATGATGAAGATTCGGGCAAACTATTGTATTGCTCGTTTTGTGGCAAAAGTCAGCACGAAGTAAAGAAACTGATCGCAGGTCCATCGGTATTTATCTGTGATGAGTGTGTAGAACTGTGCAACGATATTATCAGTGAAGAACTGCAGGAGCAGGCGGCATCCTCGGTGCAGAAACTTCCCAGGCCTGCAGAAATCAAGGACATACTTGACGACTACGTCATCGGCCAGCAACAGGCCAAGAAAGTGCTGTCGGTTGCGGTGTATAACCACTACAAGCGACTTGAAGTGAAGCACAAGAAAGACGATGTCGAATTGTCGAAAAGCAATATTATGCTGATTGGTCCTACCGGCTCGGGTAAAACCCTGCTGGCACAGACCCTGGCGCGATTGCTGAACGTGCCCTTTACCATTGCTGATGCCACCACCCTGACCGAGGCCGGTTATGTGGGTGAGGACGTTGAGAATATTATCCAGAAATTGTTGCAGAAATGTGATTATGACGTGGAAAAAGCGCAAACTGGTATTGTCTACATTGATGAGATCGACAAGATTTCACGTAAATCCGATAACCCGTCGATAACCCGTGACGTATCCGGTGAGGGTGTACAGCAGGCGCTGTTAAAGCTGATTGAAGGTACAGTTGCGTCGGTTCCGCCTCAGGGAGGACGCAAGCACCCACAGCAGGAATTTCTGCAGGTGGACACCTCGAATATCCTGTTTATATGCGGTGGAGCCTTCGCGGGACTGGATCAGGTTATTCGTGATCGTTCGGAAAAAAGTGGTATTGGCTTCGGCGCCGAAGTGCGCAGCAAGGAAACCAATAAATCCAGCGGCGAGATTCTACGGCAACTGGAGTCAGATGACCTGATTCGCTATGGCCTTATTCCCGAGTTTGTGGGGCGTCTACCTGTGGTGGCCACACTGGAAGAGCTGGATGAAGAGGCATTGATCACCATTCTGACCCAGCCGAAAAATGCCTTAACCAAGCAGTATGCCAAGATGTTCGAAATGGAAGACTGTGAGCTTGAATTCCGCGAGGATGCCCTGTCTGCAGTTGCCCAGAAAGCCATGGCACGTAAAACCGGTGCACGGGGGCTGCGTACCATTCTGGAGAACATTCTGCTGGAAACCATGTATGAGTTGCCATCGCTGGATAACGTCACCAAGGTTGTGCTGGATGAGAGCGTGATCAATGGTGAGTCAAAGCCCTATATGGTCTTTGAAAACAATGATGCACAGAAGAAATCTGCCAGCAGCTCTGGTGAATAGACCTGGTCTCGATTGAGTTCACATAACTGGTACAGGGATGTGCGTGTGAATAAAACGACCGGGATTGCCCTAAGTAATTGAAAAATCGTCTGTATTGCCCTGGTAACAGGGTGAACAGGTCGCCTGCCCCAATCAAGAAGTGTTCTTCGCAATCGCTTTTGTAATAGTCTTAATCAGTCGTCTTCAACCTGAATTAGCCAGTTGACCGTAAAAAGATGATGGTTAAGTGTATGAAAATATTAATTTATTCGATCTGAGAAATTCAGGTTGAAGCTTCACATTCTGCCCCAATGTGGAATAAACGAAAGAATTTATAGCGGAAGTTACGTTCCCCACCTATCGAGGTAATGACTGTGTCAGATATCGAAAATGAAGTTGAATCAGTAGAAACTGTGTATGAAGGTAAAACCCCGGTACTGCCCCTACGGGACGTAGTGGTTTACCCACACATGGTGATTCCACTGTTTGTCGGTCGCGATCGCTCAATCCAGGCGCTGGATGCCGCCATGTCAAAAGATAAACAGATTCTGCTGGTGGCGCAGAAGAGCGCCGAGATTGACGATCCGTCAATGAAAGATATTCATGAAATTGGCACGCTTTCCACCATTTTACAGCTATTAAAACTGCCGGATGGCACCATCAAGGTGCTGGTTGAGGGTGGTACCCGTGCCCATGTTGATGAAGTCTATAATGACGAGCCTTTCTTTACCGCAGATTACACCCTGCTGGAGGAAGAAGGGATCGATCAGGAGCGTGAACTTGAGGTGCTATCACGCTCTATCATGGGTGTGTTCGATCAGTATGTGAAACTGAATAAAAAAGTGCCCCCGGAAATTCTCACCTCGCTCAGCGGGATCGATGATCCGGCTCGCCTGTCGGATACCATTGCGGCACACATGTCACTCAAGGTTGAAGAAAAACAGAAAATTCTTGCCATCGCCAATGTAAAAGAGCGTATGGAATACCTGCTGAGTATGATCGAGGCGGAAATTGACCTGCTGCAGATTGAAAAGCGTATCCGTGGCCGTGTTAAGCAGCAGATGGAAAAAAGCCAGCGTGAATACTATCTGAATGAGCAAATGAAAGCGATTCAGAAAGAACTGGGCGATCTGGACGAGGCTCCCAACGAAATTGAAGACCTCGAAAACAAGATTGAAAAGGCCGGCATGAGTGCCGAAGCCAAAAAGAAGGCAACGTCAGAGTTAAACAAGCTGAAAATGATGTCGCCTATGTCGGCAGAAGCCACGGTGGTGAGAAACTACATCGACACCCTGGTTGGTTGCCCGTGGAAAAAACGCAGCAAGATTTCCAGAGACCTGAGCAAGGCTGAGAAGATACTTAACGAAGATCATTACGGTCTGGAAAAAGTTAAGGAGCGTATCCTCGAATACCTCGCGGTACAGCAGCGGGTGAAGAAGCTTAAAGGGCCAATACTGTGTCTGGTGGGGCCACCAGGTGTGGGCAAAACCTCACTGGGCCAGTCGATTGCCAAGGCGACCAATCGCAAGTTTACGCGCATGGCGCTGGGCGGTGTGCGTGACGAGGCGGAGATCCGTGGTCACCGCCGCACCTATATCGGCTCCTTACCCGGTAAAGTGATCCAGAACCTGAGCAAGGTGGGTACCAAAAACCCGTTGTTCCTGCTGGATGAGATCGATAAGATGGCCCAGGATTTCCGTGGCGATCCGGCCTCGGCCCTGCTGGAAGTGCTGGACCCGGAACAGAATCACACCTTTGGTGATCATTACCTGGAAGTGGATTTTGACCTGTCAGATGTGATGTTTATTGCTACATCCAACAGCATGAATATTCCCGGTCCGTTACTGGATCGTATGGAAGTGATTCGCATCCCGGGTTACACCGAAGATGAAAAGATGAACATTGTTAAAAACTACCTGTTGCCAAAGCAGATGGAAAACAATGGTCTGAACAACGATGAACTGGAAGTTACCGACGAAGCCATTATGGACACGGTGCGTTATTACACCCGTGAAGCCGGTGTGCGTAGCCTTGAGCGTGAAATGTCTAAAATCTGCCGCAAGGTGGTGAAAGACGTGTTGCTTGAGTCGGAAAAGCAGAAAGTGGTGGTTAAGCCGGACAACCTGGAGAAATACCTGGGTGTCAAGCGCTTCCGTTACGGCAAGGCCGAAGATAAGGACACCGTTGGACAGGTAACCGGTCTGGCATGGACTGAAGTGGGTGGTGAGCTGCTCAGCATCGAAGCGGCGGTAATGGCAGGTAAGGGCAAACAGACCTTTACTGGCCAGCTGGGTGATGTGATGCAGGAATCAATTCACGCGGCCATGACTGTGGTCAGAAACCGAGCGGCATCGCTGGGGCTGGAAGACGACTTCTATGAAAACAAGGACATTCACATTCACGTACCGGAAGGCGCCACACCGAAAGATGGCCCAAGTGCCGGTATCGGTATGTGCACCGCGATTGTATCAACCATGACCGGTATACCGGTGAAGTCGTCAGTGGCTATGACCGGTGAAATCACCCTGCGTGGTGAAGTGCTGCCAATCGGTGGTCTTAAGGAAAAATTGCTGGCAGCACACCGTGGCGGTATTGAAACGGTGATTATTCCTGCAGAGAATGAAAAGGATCTGGCCGATATGCCGAAAACGGTGCTTGAGAAGCTGGAGATAAAACCGGTACGCTGGATAGATGATGTGCTGGCAATTGCCCTGTTAAATCCGCCTACACCATTGCAAAAAGTAGCGGAATCTGCGAGGGCCTCAAAGGCAAAAAAGGCAAAAAAGGATGACAGCCTTCGACACCATTAGACAGGCTGTAAAGGCTGAAGCAAAAGCCACTGCGTGAGTGCGGTGGCTTTTTTATGCCTGGATTAAATTCAAAAAACCAAAGAATTTTTAAAATTATTGATTTTTTTTGATTTAAATTAAGCTGATTTTCATTAAATGCTGTGCTGTCATGGTTTATAAAATTTCTGACAAAAGTGGCTTTTTGCTACTTGACACACAATTAATCCATGTAAATTCGCTTAAAACCTGTAAAACCCGTTGACACGGCGCTTTCAGGGCTGGTATAAATTTGCCGCAGGTATTTTGTGAAGTTTATTCCCAGGCATGACTATTTAATCATTTGCAACTTTCGTGGATACGGGCTTTTACAATAATTAATTTTTTAACGAAACCTTAAGTTTCGTAATGTCTCAATTACAACAACCATATGTAGGATAAATAATGAATAAATCAGAATTAATCGACGCTATTGCAGAAAACTCAGGTTTATCTAAAGCTGATTCAGGTCGTGCACTAGACGCGATGATTTCATCTGTTTCCGGCGCCTTAAAAGACAATGATCAGGTAACCATCGTTGGTTTTGGTACTTTCCTGGTTCGCCAACGTTCAGCTCGTACTGGCCGTAACCCACAGACCGGTGCAGAGATCCAGATCGCTGCGGCTAACGTGCCAGCATTTAAGCCTGGCAAAGCATTAAAAGATGCAGTAAACTAGCGCCCCTTTGAAGGCGGGTGGTTAGCTCAGCTGGTAGAGCGTCGCCCTTACAAGGCGAATGTCGGGGGTTCGACTCCCTCACCACCCACCACTTCGGACCGGTAGTTCAGCTGGTTAGAATGCCGGCCTGTCAC
>JBFFND010000161.1:0-5863 GCA_041563375.1 Gammaproteobacteria bacterium
GGTCGACCAGATTCCAGCAGAACTGGCGCCCTTCGACCCGGCACTGGTCGAAGACGACTCACCGACCAATGAAACCGATGAGTACCTTGAACTGGATGTAGAGGAAGTCATTTCACCCGAAATGCCGACCATGCAAACGTCCACAGACGATATTCAGCAACCGCCAGCCGCAGCCTCAGCCGCCATGCGCCAGCAAATTGACCAGGCGGTTGATGAACTGCTACCAGGCATGGCTGAACAGCTCACACACAAGCTGTACCGTCATTTTCAATGCCAGGATGACGCCGATTAGGCAGGCATAAATACCTGCTTATTAAGAGCCTGTCACCCTGCATATTAAAAATCATCGACTATAATAGTAAGGATTCCCCCTCTGAAATGAACCAGTGAACATGTGAACGCCTCGAGCGGAGTCTATGAACCGTACCAGCCTTCGAAAGATAAGCATAATAATCACGTCGCTTTGTCTGCCCTCAACTGCTTACACAGCTGCAGAATCTCCTGAAGACCTGTTCTCGCTCTCACTTGAGGAACTGATGCAGGTGGAAATCTATACCGCCTCACAGGAAAATGAAACCGCCGCACAATCACCTGCCACCATTTCAGTCATCACCGCACAACAGCTCAAACAATGGGGCATTATCAATCTGCACGATGCCATCAGCCTGTTGCCGGGCATTATCAAGAGCGAAAGTTACCTGGGACAGACCACACAAACCTTTCGCGGCATTACCCCCGGGGTTTTCAACAATAAATCGCTGTACCTGATTAATGGCCACCCTTCCTATGAAAGCCTGTTTGGCTCGACCCTGCTGGACTATATTCCGATCGAAATCGTCGAGCGGCTGGAAGTGGTGCGCAGTCCCGCCTCGGTGTTATATGGCACCAACGCCACCAATGGCGTTATTAATATTATTACCAAGCAGGGAGCAGAGCATGACAGCCAGCTGTCCCTGCGTGTCGGCAGTCATTCGCATCGCTATGGCAGCATCGTACATCACCGTGATGGCCTGAGCATGGCTGCCAGCATGCAACGCGATGATGGCTACCGTTACGATGGCACCCAGGATGAGTTCGGCAATGATGTGGACATGAACTACCACTATGACCTGAACAATGTGTTTATTGACAGTTACGGCGAAGACTGGCGCATCAATGCCGCTTTTTTTGATCGACAGAAAGCGGTGTACGGCATTAATCCCTGGGTATGGCAGAACGGCAACTTTGAAACCTATGTAGGTTACCTGGACGCGAATAAGACCTTTTCCTTTGACCGGTCCGAACTCAATCTCTGGCTGCGTTACGACATCAGCGACAAGGATATACACGTCGGAGCTTTCCCTTTCCCGGCTGACCCGGCTGAATGCAGTGCCCTGAATATTCCGCCCAGCCAGTGTATTGCCACCAACCCGTCCAACCAGACAGATACGGCATCCACCGTGTATAACACCGTGCAGCGTTACACCATGGAAGTTCAGTATAAAGAACACATCAACGACCGGCTGAATTACATTATTGGCGCGACCTATGAAGAACAGACTTCGGATCCGCTGATATTCCGCTATGATGCAGACGACACCCTGAACCAGGTGGCCTTTGCTGAAAAGCAGGACACACAAACCGCTGCAATGTATGCACAGATTACATACCAGCCTGACACCGACACTATTCTAATCGCCGGCGCCCGTGGCGAGAGCAACTCCGAAGCCGGTGGCAGCGGCCTGATGCCGCGACTGGGCATCACCCGTCAGATTTCCCCCGGTACCTACGCCAAACTGCTCTACAGTGAAGCTTTCCGTACGCCAGTGTTTATTGAAAAATATGTTGCGCTTACGAATGTGCTACAGGGTGATGAGAACCTGCGACGTGAAACCATCAAAACCTACGAGGTAGGCATTGAATCTCAGCTCAATCAGAACAATCAGCTGCAACTCACCCTGTATAACCTTGAGCTGGAAAATGAGATTTTAAGATTCCCCCTGCCCAGCAGCACCGAAACCATTTATATGAACGGGAATGGCAAAACCATGCACGGCGTTGAGGCAGAATGGAAGTCGATATTTCTGCAGGACTATGAATTGATTCTCAATGCAGCCTATCTGGGCGGCAAGGATAAATCACTGGATGAAGACGAAGCACCCTTTATCGCCAATGAAAGTGCAAATGCAATCCTGACCTACTACGCCAGCAAACAGCTGAATATGAGCTTAACCGCACAATACATTGGCAGAAAAGACACCCTGCTGGATACCGGCGAGCGCGGCAGCATTGATGCCTATACACTGATCAATCTGGCGGCTACCTATCGACAGAAAGCACATGAAGTTCGGCTGATTCTGAATAATATAACCGACGAAGACTACAATTATCCGGAACCGGTACGCAGAAAAGTCAGTGCTATTCCCGGTGGTGCCGGCTTCACCAGTTATCTGCAATACAGCTACAGTTTCTAGTCACGCAAACAGTGCGACACTATATAAACTCGATTGAACCCCTGCCCTGCGCCTTAACCGTATACAATCCCTCGTCCGCCCTTTTTAACACGGTGCTTTTATTATCATCACCTCTTATCAGCGTCACTCCGGCACTGACACCAAATTTTATATCCAGTCCATTTTCAGCGTTATAGTGCAGTATTTCTCGCAGCATATCGTTGCTGATGCGCTTATACCAGGCATTGACCTGATCAAGTGTGTAATTGTCCAGCAACAGAATAAATTCGTCACCACCAGAACGAGTACAGACATCCTCTGGTCGAGAATGCTTTATCAGAATACTGGATAACAGATTCAACACATGATCTCCTACATCGTGACCATAGCAATCGTTTATCTGTTTGAAATAATCCAGGTCCAGAATCACCAGATATTTATTATTATGCTGCCGACTGTTTATAATGTAACGCTCGATCTCGGCATTTAGAACACGCCGATTTGCCAGACCAGTTAGCTCATCGGTACTGCCTTCGTGTTTGAGCTTCTGCTGATATGAATTAAGTTCAAGTGCGGTGTTTTTTATAAAACCGAGCACATCCCGTGCTTCCTTTAAAGATACGTTTCTGACCTTATCCGGATCAAATTCGCCTTCACGAATATTTTTCATAATATGGCTAAGGTTTTCAAAATCCGCAATAACCACCCGCGAAATGCGTTTCATGGAAAAATACAGAACCAGGCTGATCAGTGTAAAAGTCAGTAAGCCGCTCACAAGCACACTGGTGAGCAGGCCGCGGTTGTCCGTATCGATCACAGCCAGCTCCAGGCTCCAGTCACTATTCTCAATACCCTGGCTGAACACACGTACGGTATTATTGCTTTCAAGCTGTCCGCTTTTTGCAACATCGTAACCTCCTGCAGTGGTCAACCGATAGCGATGATTATCCACCACAAATTCGTTTAACAGATCCTGAATGATTTGCAAACTGAAACTGACAAACAGCAGGCCGATCTTTTCATTATCCAGCAGTACCGGTGAGACGATATCGTAGTGTTCCAGTTCTTTAATGCGGTAGTGTACTGGCGGCAGTCCGGTGGGCTGGTTGTTCAACTGCCTATCCACATCCCGTAAACACTGTTCACTCAGACGCAACTCACTTTTAATTCCCAGCACATTGCCATTGGTATCGAACAACATAAAGCCGATACTCTCGGGCATCAGGCGCTGCATGGTATTTGCCCACTGCTGGATTTTTTCACTGTCGGGAAACTGCAACAGATCGATTACAGATGTCTGTGACGCCATTTTATCCGCCAGTGTCTGGTAAAAGCCCAGTCTGCGCTCTATATCATGAGCGGCATGCTGCAGCGTTCTGGCATGCTCCTCAGCACGCAAATCACGGATGTGGTGTCCATATGCCAGATAGTGCAACAGCGCAACCACAAAAATAACCACAAACATAATCGTGGCATATTTGAAGGAGAACTGCTTGATGGAGGTTGGACGGTGCTCAGGCATATTTTTCAACTTATTTAACACTTTTTATTCTAGCACATTCAAGCCAGCACAGCGGCGTAAGTCCGATATCGACTGCTCTGGTTAAATGAGCCTGTTTTAACGTTTATTTCATAGCTGGTTCACAGCTTTGTCACGAATCTCTCTCAGTATACGCCCTGCCCGTAAGGCTTAACTCTTTCCTAATTGTAACTGGAGCGTCATAATGAAAAAGTCTATTCTATTTGCAGCCATCGTGGCTGGTTGTGCAGCAACGGCTGCCAGCCATGCAAGTGGTTATCACTCGTTTAACTTCAAATCACTGGATCAATCTGCCAATGCAGCTGACTGGGACGCATCTGCACCCTGGAAACTGCCTGAAGGTTTCAATCAGCAGGTTGTGTCTGACGAAACTGATTTAAACATCTACCCCGATGGACGTGCCGACTGGCATGATATGAATGTCGTCAATGAAACCGGCCCACAGGCTGGCCGTTTTATGTACCGTACCCACGAAGTTCGTCTGGGTGGTGACAGCGTAGTCGATGCCATTGGTGGTAGCGTTTCGGTGGTTGACCTGCACACAGGTGAAACCCGCGTACTGGCACAACTGGGTGGTGAAGACGGTTACACTGCACTGGACGGCATTCGCTGGACTCCATGGGGCACTGTATTATTTGCCGAAGAAACTGCGGGCGGCCGCATGTTTGAGCTGGTGCTGAACGACGACATGATGTCGGCTGCTGAAGTTATCGACCGTCCACAGATGGGTCGTCTTGCGCATGAAGGTATCGACCTGGATGCGGATGGCAATGTCTATATGGTGGATGAGCACCGTGGTCGCTCCTCTGGCTGTGAAAACGTTGTACCCTGCGGTGGCGGCATCTACAAATTCGTACCCAACCGTTTCGGCGATCTGTCATCTGGTGAGCTCTATGCTCTGAAAGTAAACGGCGCAGATGGTCTTGGCCAGGCTGAGTGGGTTGGTCCGATTGATCCTCTGAATGCCCGCACCTCCGGCACTGAATACGGCGCGCAGAGCTACCAGCGTCCTGAAGACCTGGAAATCATCGGTGACACTCTGTATGTTGCGATCACTGAAGGTCCACGTGATGTGGCTACGGAAACCAACCCGGCACAGAGCAACTTTGGCGAGCTGGAGTTCAAGAGCGAACTATACGAAGGCCGTGTAATTGCGCTGAATATGAACACCATGCAGGTCACAGACTTTGTTAAGCCAGGCGTGAATGCACCGGTAGAAATTGGCAAGCCAGGCGATGCCAATCACCAGACCGGCTTTGACAGTGTGGACAATCTGGCAGAAGCACCCAATGGCGACCTGATCATGATTGAAGACAACAAGCCTTCCGACATCTGGTTTGCATCAACTGCAAAGGTTAACCAGTTTGGCGCCTCTGAGAAGGTCAAGCTGTTTGCTTCACTGACTGATCCAGGTGCCGAGGGTACCGGCATTTACTTCAGCCCAACTGATCCCCACACATTGTATGTCAATATTCAGCATTCAGCTGCACCTGATGGCGATGGAACCTGGGCGATCAGCAAGGACAAACGCTCACACAAGCGTTACAACAAGGAAGACAAGCACGACAAGCGCCATGAAAATCGCTGGAACAGATAATCAGTCCCACTGATTATTGCCGCAAGGCCGAAGCCACGCTC
Source organism: Gammaproteobacteria bacterium (assembly GCA_041563375.1). Taxonomy (GTDB): domain Bacteria; phylum Pseudomonadota; class Gammaproteobacteria; order SZUA-229; family SZUA-229; genus SZUA-229. The sequence continues at coordinate 5,611 of JBFFND010000161.1, forward strand.
TTTGAGCGTGGCTTTTTTTATGCACAGGACGTGCGGTATTTTGCGAGAGGCAGGGATGCCGTTAGCAAAGATGTACAGGATGTACGGTATTCCGCGAGAGGCAGAAAAACAGTCGTTGGTCGTTAGTCGAACGTCATTCGTCAAAAGCCATATTATTCCGTTCATTAGCGTTTATTTGCGTGTATTTGCGGACAAACATCAACTGACTACAAATTAGCCGCTTTGCCCTACGACTGCCGCACCACATAGGCGA
>JBFFND010000162.1:0-5856 GCA_041563375.1 Gammaproteobacteria bacterium
GGGTGAGCGCAGGGAAGCGCGAATAGTCCCGTCTAAACCCCATAACGACATAAAACAGGGTCATGACCTCTGCGAAAGCGGAGGGGCCTTTTTATTTTATATGTTGGTCCAGACGGCCACGACGAGAACCCGATGTTCGACAAGCTGTTCGGTGTGCCTTTCGGCACGCTCTATCTGCGTGTCCTCTTCACACGCAAGAACGGAGCAAATTTAAACAGGGTGCCGCTTTTAAGCACCCTGGCCCCCACTGTGTGCCTGTCGGCACGATTTAACTGCGTGTCCTCTTCACACGCAAGAACGGGTGAGCGCAGGGAAGCGCGAATAGTCCCGTCTAAACCCCATAACGACATAAAACAGGGTCATGACCTCTGCGAAAGCGGAGGGGGCCTTTTTATTTTATATGTTGGTCCAGACGGCCACGACGAGAAGCCGATGTTCGATAAAGCTGGTCGGTGTGCCTGTCGGCACGGTGTATTTGCGTGTCGTCTTCGCGCGCGCGAATAGTCCCCGCCTGAACCCCGTAACGAAATAAAACAGGGCTACGGCCTTTGCGAAGGCGATTTCAACTAATTCTGCCTATCTTCATATTCCAGCCTCAATCCTTTTGCGACAAGTCGCGCACTCTAGTATGATTCAGAGCTCATTATTTTAAGAATAGCTGGCCTGCAGGGCCGATTAAAAGGGTTTTACAGACAATGTTGCAATCGATTCATGACAAAGCGAAGGGCATTCTTGGCATTATTATCGTGGTTTTTATCGGTCTGGTGTTCGCGCTTTGGGGCATTGGCGATTACCTGACCGGTGCGCCGGAAAAATTTGCGGCTAAAGTGGATGATATACAGATCAGCCAGTCACAGTTTGATCAGGCACTGGCTCAGCAACGCCAGCGATTGCAACAGCAGTTTGAGGGTGAGTTACCGGAAGGTGAGGCCTTTGAGCAACGACTTAAGCAGCAGGTGCTGGAACAGCTGATTACGCAACGGGTGCTGCAGAAAATGGTAGTAGAACAGGGCTATCGTGTGCCGGATCAGGTGCTGGCGCAGCAGATTAAATCGATGGAAGCGTTCCAGCAGAATGGTGCCTTCTCGAACGATGCCTATCAGGCGATTATCGGCTCACAGGGTATGTCGGTTAAGGAGTTTGAAAACCTGTTCCGGAGTGATCTGGCAATTCAGCAACTGCAGGATGCGGTGATGCAGTCTTCCATTGTGGGTAAGGCTGAACTGCAGATTCTGAACCGAATTCAGAATCAGTCGCGCCAGGTTAACTATCTGCTGTTTGCGGATGATCATTATATGGATCAGGTCGAGGTGACCGATGAGGAAATTCAGGATTACTTTGCTGCCAACCAGCAGGCCTTTATGAATCCGGAAACCGTGCGAGTCGCCTATGTTGAAATCACCGAAGATGATCTGCTAAAGGATATTCCACTGGATGAAGATGCGTTGCAGCGCCTCTATGATGACTATGTTGCCAGCCAGTCGGGCAAGGAGCAGCGTAAGGCGCGGCATATCCTGATTGAGCTGCCTGCGGATGCCAGTGCAGAGAAGCAGCAGGCAAAAGAAAGTGAAGCGGCTGCGCTGCTGAAACAACTTCGACAGGGCGCGTCCTTTGACCAGTTGGCGAGTGAGCACTCCGATGACCCGGGTTCGGCGAACAAGGGTGGGGATCTGGGCTGGATTTCCAGGGGCATGATGCTGCCCGAGTTCGAGCAGGCCATGTATGCGCTGGATAAGGGGGAGCTTTCTGCACTGGTGAAAACCTCCTTCGGCTATCACATTATTCGTGTTGATGAGATACAGGCAGAGAAAGTTGACAGCTTCGCTGATAAAAAAGCCGAGCTGACAGAGATGCTGCAGGCTCGCGCACTGGAAGATCAGTTTTACGAGCGTTCCGAGCTGATGGCGACCACCGCCTATGAAAACGATCGCAGCCTGCAGGAAGTGGCGGATGTACTGGGTGTGAAGATCAAAACCAGCGAGCGCTTCAGTCGTGATGAAGGTCAGGGAATTGCCGCTAATGAAGCGGTGCGTAAGGCTGCATTTGATACGGTGGTGCTTGATGAGGGCCGAAACTCCGACATAATCGAAGTGGCACCCTACCATGCTGTGGTGTTGCGCATCGAAACGCACACCGAAGCTACAGCGAAACAGCTGGATGAAGTCAAATCCAGCATTGCTATGCGACTCAGGCTGGAAAAAGCGGCGGAAAAAGCCCGTGGGGCTGCACAGGCCGCCCTGGCCGAGCTTGAGTCAGGTGCATCTATCGCAGCGCTGCAAACACCTGCAGAGCTGGTTGAGCTTGACGCTTTACAGCGTACCAGTCGTTCGGTTGATATCGGCCTGTTGCGCGAGGTATTCAGTATGCCAAAACCGGTAGGTGAACAGCCGGTTTACAGTGTGGTTCGACTGGCCGATGGCACAGCGCTGATTCAACTGGTGTCTGTTAACGAGCCACCCGAGATGACGAACGAACAACTGCAGCAGTTGGTGCAGCAATACCAGAACGCACAGGCCTCACAGGACATGTCTGCGGTACTGGGGCACCTTAAGTCGAAGGTGGACATCGTCCGCGCAGAAAATCTGTAATGCTAAAACGGCTCGCCTCATTCCCCTTGCACTGGCAGATTCTGCTGGCGCTGGTGCTGGCAGTGATCGCTGGCAGTTTAACGGGTGAAACGGCCAGTCTGTTTGGTGTCAATTTCTACAGTGTTTATGATTTTTTCGGCACGCTGTTTCTCAATGCGCTGAAAATGCTGATCGTGCCACTGATCGTCTCCTCGATTATTGTCGGTATGATGGGGATAGGTTCCGGCGAAAACCTCGGGCGTCTGGGTGGCAAAACCCTGCTGTACTATGCATTGAGCAGCCTGCTGGCGATTCTACTGGGGCTGCTGCTGGTAAACCTGACCACGCCGGGCATCAGCAATGGCGAGCCGGTCAGGGATCTGATCGGGCTGGCTGATATGCCGAGTGCCCTGTCTGAAGAAGTGGCAGGTAAGGGTGCGGGTGATATTGTCTCGGTGTTTCTCAGAATGGTGCCGCCCAATATTGTATCAGCGGCTGCTGATGGACAGATGCTGGGGCTGATTTTCTTCAGCCTGCTGTTTGGTTTTTTTGCTACCCGGCTTTCGGCAAAACAGACTGATGTAGTGCAGAGTTTCTGGCAGAGTATGCTGGATATCATGATGCACATGACCAACTGGGTGATGAAATTTGCGCCACTGGGGGTGTTTGCGCTGGTGGCCAAAGTAGCGGCTGTGTCCGGTGTGGATGCCTTTAAGCCGCTGGCGATATTTTTCTTTACCGTGCTGGCAGCGCTGGCATTACATGCTGGTGGCACGCTGTATCTGGTTCTGCGCTATGTGGCCAAAGTCAATCCGCTGTTGCACTACAAAGCGATGAGTCCGGCTTTGCTGACTGCATTCTCAACCAGTTCTTCATCGGCGACCCTGCCCTTAACCATGGAATGTGTGGAGCAAAGGGCCGGGGTGTCTAACCGTGTCAGCAGTTTCACCCTGCCACTGGGCGCGACGGTCAATATGGACGGCACGGCACTGTATGAGTGTGTTGCCGCCATGTTCATTGCGCAGGCCTACGGGCTGGAACTCAGCTGGACCACGCAATTCATTATTGTACTGGTGGCACTGATTACCTCGATTGGTGTGGCGGGTATTCCCTCTGCGAGCCTGGTGGCAATTACCATCATTCTCAGCACCATCGGTCTGCCACTGGAGGCAGTGGGCCTGATTCTCGCGGTGGATCGGGTGCTGGATATGTGCCGTACCTCGGTGAATATATTCAGTGACTCGGTGGCCGCAGTGGTCATCGGTCGCCTGGAGGGCGAGACGGATATTCTCAGAGAGGAGCGCCAGCCTGCTTAGCTGCAATATTACCCGGCCAGACAAAAATGCAGCCATTATGGCTGCATTTTTGTCTGGGTCCGATTTTTAATGGCAGGGACTGGCCGATTAATTCAGCATTATCCTATATTTTAAGCGGATTGATTAAACCCACAATATGGAAACCGGCATCCACATAAATGATTTCGCCGGTAATGCCGCTGGCCAGTGGTGAGTTCAGAAAGGCCGCGGTATTGCCCACGTCATCGATATTCACATTGCGTCTTAAAGGCGCGGTTTGTTCAACCTGTTCAAACAGCTTGCCGAAGCCGCCAATACCCGATGCCGCCAGGGTTTTGATTGGCCCTGCAGAAATTGCATTGACACGGATTCCCTCCGGCCCGAGATTCTGCGCCAGATAGCGTACATTGGCTTCCAGGCTGGCCTTGGCCAGACCCATCACATTGTAACCGGGAAAGGTGCGTTCCGCGCCGAGATAGCTCAGGGTGAGAATCGAGGCATCATCCCGATTCTGCATCATATGCCGTCCCGCCTTGGCAATGGCGGCCAGACTGTAGGAGCTGACATCGTGTGCGGTGTTAAAGCCGTCACGGCTCAGGTTGTCGAGGTAATCACCTTCCAGCAGTTCCTTGGGGGCAAAGGCGATTGAATGCACCAGAATATCGAAGGCATCCCAGTAATCGTCCAGGTGATCGAAGACCGCTTCTATTTCATTGTCATCTTCAACATTACAGGGAATCACGATATCGGAATCGAGTTGACCGGCAAGTTTTTCAACGCGTTCGCGCAGGCGCTCATTTTGATAAGTGAATGCTAATTCACAGCCTTCACGGTGCATTGCCTGTGCAATGCCCCAGGCAATGGAGCGATTGCTTGCCACACCAAAAATAAGTGCACGTTTACCAGATAAAAATCCCATTAAAGGACTCCTGTTTTTTATTGTTATCAATTGGTATGCTATCAAGCCTCGATGCATGCAATCATTTTGCATCCAGATGGTCAGAAATACATACAGCCCCTGAGGTAGTTCTAGATAATATGACGATAAAAACAGGATTGCACCCTTTTGCGGGGATTTTTTTACTAATAATTGCAATCTATAGCTCAGTCAGTTCTGCCGCGCCATCGGCTGCCATGGGATATACGCCAAAGTATGCGGATGACTTTACACATTTTGACTATGTAAACCCTGACGCTAAAAAAGGTGGTCGACTGGTGCTGGCGGGCACAGGCGCATTCGACAGCTTTAATCCGTTTATTCTCAAAGGTTCCGTGGCCGAGGGTGCGGGTCTGCTATTCGACACCCTGATGGTGGCCAGTGATGATGAGCCCTTCAGCAAATATCCATTAATTGCCAATGATATCGAGCTGGCGGATGATCAGTTATCGGTGGTTTTTCAGATTGATCGTCGTGCACGCTTTAACAATGGCGATAAAATTACCGCAGATGATGTGAAATTTTCATTCGACACCGTGGTGTCCGATCTGGCGCATCCACAATACAAGTTTGTCTATGCTGATGTGGAAAACGCAGAAGTACTGGATGAATACCGTATCCGATTTAACTTCAAACGTAAAAATTCCGAGCTGCATTTAATTCTGGGTGATCTGGCGGTGTTTTCGGAAAAATGGCTGGGGACTGAAAGTTTTGATCGTATAACCGAAAAAAAGCCGATAGCCAGCGGGCCTTATATTGTTGAAGAATATGACCTGGGTAAACGCATTACTTTCAAACGCAATAAAGATTACTGGGCGAAAGATTTACCCACACGTCGTGGTCAATATAATTTTGATGAAATACAGTATGTGTATTATCAGGACCTGGTAATCGCACTGGAAGCCTTCAAGGCAGGTGAGTTCGATTTTCGCCATGAGTATTATTCAAAGCTGTGGGCGCGCGAGCATAATGGCCCCAACTACGAATCCGGGCAGATTATCAAACAGAGTCTGCCGCACAGCAACAATGCCGGTATGCAGGGCTTTGTGTTTAATAC
>JBFFND010000163.1:0-5835 GCA_041563375.1 Gammaproteobacteria bacterium
CCTACCGCTTCAAACATGCCTTTTGCATACCACACAGGTACTACATCCTGCAGTGCCTGTTCAATTTTAGGTGCATCCTTGCCTATTAAAACCACACTGCGCACCTTATCCTCAACGACACTTCTCAGGCTGCTAAAATCTGCATCTTTCGCCATCCCGCCGGCAATCAGAATCAGCCGATTTTTAACCTCGATACCAGCAATAGCCGCCATTGTGGCACCGACATTGGTGCCTTTTGAATCATTCACCCAGCTGACATGATTTTTTTCCGCCACAAACTGTGTACGGTGTGCCAGTCCGGCAAATGTCCTGATCGTTTGCAGTACCGCACCCCTTGAAAAACCTGCAGCATCTGCAACTGCCAGCGCAGCCAGTACATTTGCGATATTGTGCTGGCCATGTAACTTCACATCACTCTGTTTGATGATTGCCTCATTGCCTTTACATAACCAGACTTCATCATCAATACAGCGCAGACCGTAATCACCGTCTGCCGGTTCGTGCAGGGTAAAGCCTGCCACCTGACGATGACCTGCCTGCATTGCATCGACTTGCGGATCGTCACGATTAACCACCACGTGCTGACAGTTATGGTAAATGTTCTGTTTGGCTTTCACATACGACTCAAAACTGTCATAACGATCCAGATGGTCTGGACTCACATTCAGCACTACCGCTGCCAGTGGTTTTAAACTGTGTAAAGTCTCCAGCTGAAAACTCGATAACTCCAGCACATACAGCTCAGCCGCATCATCAAGCAGGTCCAGCGCTGGCATACCAAGATTTCCACCCACTCTGACATTAACAGCGGACGCTTCAGCCATTTCACCCAGCAAGGTGGTGACCGTGCTTTTGCCATTCGAGCCGGTAATCGCCAGCACTGGAGCATTCACCTGCTGTGCAAACAGCTCTATATCACCTATAACCTCAACGCCCTGCTGTATTGCATGCAGTAACACACCTTCCTGGGTTGAAACACCGGGGCTGACTATGATTTTGTCCGCACCCATGAACAGCGCCTCATCAAACTCGCCCAGCACAATTTCGGTTTGCGGGCAGGCCGTACGCAACGCTTCAAGACCTGGCGGATTTTCACGACTGTCCGCCACTACAATATTCTCACCACGGGTAATTAGATAACGCGCAACCGACAAGCCGGTAATGCCGAGACCGACAACCAGTGTGTATGCTGATTTTTGCTTATCGTTAGTGATCATTGCAGTTACCAGTGCAGCTACAGAAATACTCGATAATGTTTCCGCAGTTACGTTCATGTGCTCCGTTTAGCCTTTAATTAGCCTGTCGTTTAACGTACTTTTAGTGATGCAAGTCCAATCAGCACTAGCACCACCGTTATTATCCAGAAGCGGACAATGACTCTTGGCTCCGGCCAGCCTTTCAATTCAAAATGATGATGCAGCGGCGCCATTCTGAAAATTCGCCTGCCGGTTAATTTGAAAGAAGCCACCTGCAGAATCACAGAAATGGTCTCCATCACAAACACTCCGCCCATTATCAATAGCACCAGTTCCTGCCTGACCAGTACGGCGACTACCCCCAGTGCCGCACCCAGCGCCAACGCACCGACATCTCCCATAAACACCTGTGCCGGATAAGTGTTAAACCAGAGGAAGCCAAGACCTGCACCCACCAGTGCACCGCAGAAAACCACCAGCTCGCCCACACCGGCAACATAGGGAATACCCAGATAGTTGGCAAAATTTATATGTCCGGTTGCATAGGCAATCACACCCAGTGCACCAGCTACCAGCACCGTCGGCAATATCGCCAGACCATCCAGACCATCCGTCAGGTTAACTGCATTACTGCTACCAACGATAACCAGGTAGGCCAGCACAATGAACCCGACACCCAGCGGAATCAGCACATCTTTTACAAAAGGAATCACCAGTGTAGTTTCAATCGATTGTTGCGCGCTGAAATAGATATAAAGTGCCGCACCCAGACCAAATACACTTTGCCAGAAATATTTGCTTTTTGCGCTTAAGCCCTGGCTACAGCCTCCCTTGAGTTTTTTGAAATCATCAATAAAACCCACCGCGCCAAACAACATGGTAACCGTCAATGCCACCCATACCTGACGATTAGATAGATCCATCCATAACAGGGTGCTGATTGCTACTGCAACCAGAATAAGAGAACCACCCATAGTTGGCGTGCCTGCTTTTGACAGGTGTGCCTGCGGCCCATCATCACGTATATTCTGGCCAATCTTGTACATAGTTAAACGACGTATCATTGCCGGGCCGATTATCAGCGATATAAGCAGCGCAGTGAGCGTACCCAGAATTCCGCGCAGAGTTAGATAGCGAAAAACATTAAAGCCGCTGTAATACTGTGTCAGGTAATCAGTTAGCCAGAGCAGCATTAAACGGCCTCCTCTGTCAGGTGCTTCACAATCTCTTCCATATGCATAAAGCGTGAACCTTTCACCAGTACGCCCAGTGCAGCCATCTGATGCAACTTTATAAACGTCATTAACTCATCTTTATTTTCAAATAACTGTGCGCCTTCACCAAATGCATCAACTGCATGCTGACTCGCTTCACCAACAGCCAGCAAACGACTTATGCCGGCTCTTCTTGCCTTAATACCCGCATCAAAATGCAGACGCGTTGCATCACTACCCAGCTCGCCCATATCACCCAGTATCAGCCAGTGCTCACCTGGCAACTGTTTAAGCACATCAATACCTGCACTCAATGACGCAGGGTTTGCATTGTAGGTATCATCAATCACCACCAGTGTTGGTGAAACATGATGCAGCTTCAAACGACCCTCTACTGACTCGAACTGTTGCAGGGCTTCGCAAATTTTTTCTACAGGAACCTGCAATGTCACCGCGACTGCAATTGCAGCCATCGCATTCATTGCGTTATGTCGACCATACACTTTAAGCACAACTCGAAACACGTTGTCGTTATGCCATACTTTAAGTACACCGCCCTGCTCTGCTGGCTTCCACTCACCGTAAACCGTTGCGGCTTTATCATGCAGTGAGAAATCAACAATCCTGTATTTCTCACACAAGTTATGCCAGTAATCACTGTAATCATCATCACGATTGATAACCGCAACACCATCTTCTGACAGTCCCTGATAAATTTCGGCTTTGGCTTCAGCCACTCCCTGAATTGAACCAAAACCTTCAAGATGCGCTGGGCCTGCATTGGTAATCAGGGCGATATCAGGTTTTGCTATATCAGTCAGGTAAGCAATTTCACCACGATGATTTGCGCCCATCTCAATCACTGCATAATCCTGCTGTCGCAGACCGAGCAGGGTCAGCGGTAAACCGATATCGTTATTAAAATTGCCCTGAGTCATTAACACATCACCCTGCTTTCTCAGAATGGTGGCAATCATTTCCTTGACTGTAGTTTTCCCGTTGCTACCAGTAATCGCCACCAACGGCCGTGTAAACTCCTGTCGCCTTGCAGCTGCCAGGCGTGCAAGGGCATGACGCGTGTTATCAACTTTTATATATGGCAGTGAAACTGTTACATCCGCCTGCACTATAGCTGCTACCGCACCTGCATCCAGTGCCTGTTGTAAAAAATCATGGCCATCAAAACGCTCGCCCTGTAGTGCAATATACAAATCACCGGGCTTGAGCTGTCTGCTATCTGTCGAGATGGATGAAAAGCTCACATTGTCACCGTGCATTTCACCATCTAACACTTCTGTTACCTGCTGTAGCGACATCATTTATCCGTTTCCAGGCTTATCAACGCCTGCTCCCGATCACTGAATGGAATTTTTTTATTTCCAATAATCTGATAATCCTCATGACCTTTGCCGGCAAGCAAAACCAGATCATCCGCTGATGCCATATTAATCGCCTGCCTGATCGCACGTGAGCGATCCGCCTCCACGATCCATTTGAGTGGATCACAGATACCCTGCTGCACCTCATCAATAATCAGCGCGGGATCTTCGTTTCTCGGGTTATCACTGGTTAGAATTACCAGATCAGAATTTTCTTCAGCGACCTTAGCCATAATAGGGCGCTTGCCAGCATCCCGGTCACCGCCACAACCAAACACACAGATCACCTTGCCATCTGTATGTTTGCGAATATTTTTCAACACCTGCGACAACGCTTCCGGTGTATGGGCATAATCAATCACCACCACCGGCTTATCCGGCTGCGCAATAATTTCCATTCGCCCAGGCACTGTTTTTAATTTTTCAATACGTTTAACCGCAAGGTTAAAGTTCAACCCACTCTGTAATAACACACAAAAACACGCCAGCATGTTGTAAACATTAAAATCACCAATCAGGCCACTTTTTATTTCTATCGAACCCTGTGAGCTATGCAACATAAATTGCATGCCATCGCGATGCGTTTCAAGCTGTGTAGCATACACATACATTTCACTCTTTCTGGCCCTGTCTTCATTCATGCCGTATAACCAGATCGGTTTTTGCCCGGCCAGTTGCTGGTACAGTTCCTGGCCCAGCGCATCATCTGCATTTAATACCAGCGCCTTACTCATGTTTCCTGTAAAAAGCTTTTTCTTTGCCTGCTTATAGCTTTCCAGGTCACCGTGGTAATCCAGATGATCACGGCTTAAATTGGTAAGTATTGCTACGTCAAAGCTAATACCGTCCACCCTGTTCTGATCCAGCCCGTGAGACGAAACCTCCATCGAAACACTACTGGCCCCGGAGTCAACATACTGCGCCAGCATGCGCTGCAGGCTTAACATATCCGGCGTGGTTTGCGCAGACTTGTCCAGCTGATCAACCAGGCCATTCCCCAATGTTCCGATCAATGCTGCAGCCGAAGCAGGGCTTTGCATAGACTGTGCAATAAAATGACTCACCGTAGTTTTACCATCGGTGCCAGTAACTCCACTGACAAACAGTTTTTCAGATGGGTAATCGTAAAAAGCATTCGCAAGCTGACTCAGTTTTATCGACAGATGCTTAATTGGAACACACACGGTACTCGCACTGATTTTCGCCAGAATTTGCTGGCAATACTGGTCATATTGCGCATCACACAACACCGCAATTGCGCCACGTGAAATGGCAGCTTCAGCATAGGCCAGTCCATGCTCGAAATGCCCTTCCAGTGCGACAAAGATATAACCCGGCTCAACCTGGCGGCTATCAAGAGCCAGCCCTTTAATTTCAACATCAGGCAGACACTCAATCTCACACACATCCTTTAGTAACTGGCTGAGCGTCATTATCTGTGTCTGTTGGTCACGAGCAGCCATCATGCGTTCTTACCCTTAATGCCCGCAGTCTTAGCCGGTCGTCTTACGTACTGCAGGTTGTCCGGCTGTATATCAAGTAAACGCAAGGCACCTGACATCACTTTTGAAAACACTGGTGCAGCAACCTGGCCACCAAAGTATTCTCCATTACGTGGCTCATTCAGCATCACTATCATAACCAGTTGCGGGTCAGTGGCGGGAGCCATACCAGCAAATACTGAAAGATAGCGATCATCTGCATAACCGCCTGATATAAATTTGTGCACCGTGCCGGTTTTACCGGCCACGCTGTAATTGGCAATTGCCGCTTTCTGTGCCGTACCTTCTGTACTCACTACCCGCTCCATCATGCGGCGAACTTTTCTGGCAGTATCTGCAGACATCACTGTCTCACCCTGCACATCTCCGTCCTGGCGCAAAAAACTAACCGGGTAAACCTTTCCGCCATTTGCAATCGCCGCATAGGCTCTTGCCAGTTGCAGCGGTGTAACAGAAAGACTGTAACCAAACGCCATGGTTGCCCTTTCGAAATCACTCAAGCGTTCGCTGCGCAGGTTACCGTTACGTTCGCCGGGAAAGCCAC
>JBFFND010000164.1:0-5825 GCA_041563375.1 Gammaproteobacteria bacterium
GCTGCAACAGGAACACCAGCTACTTGCCAATGCCGATGAGCTGGATGAAAAAACCGCTGCCAGTTTACAGGCGTTATATGAAGCGGATGAAAACAGCATCTACACGCAACTCTCCCGCCAGGCGCGTACTATTGAATCAATCATCGCCACCGATGAAAAAATATCGCCGGTGTATGAAATGCTCTCCGAAGCCATGGTACAGATTGAAGAAAGTGCCAGCCTGCTGCGTGATTACCGGGATAACCTCAACAGTGATCCACAGCGTTTCAATGAAATCGAAACCCGCCTGGGTGTTATCCATGATCTCTCCAGGAAACACCATGTCGAACCGGATCAGCTGATTGCATTGCACCAGCGTCTGGCTGAAGAACTGGACGAACTGGATAATGCCGATGAAAACATCAGTCAGCTGCAGGCACGTGTCGAACAGCTGGAAAAACAGTTCCACCAGCAGGCAGAAAAACTTTCGCAATCAAGACAGAAAACCGCGAAGAAACTGAACCAGAAAATCAGTCAGTCAATGCAGACACTGGGTATGGCCGGTGGCCAGTTTGAAATCCAGATCAAACCAAAGGAAACGCCCTCAGCCAGTGGAGTCGATCAGATCGAATACCAGGTGAGCACCAATACCGGCCAGCCATTCAAGGCACTGGCAAAAACCGCGTCCGGCGGTGAACTGGCCCGTATCAGCCTTGCAATACAGATGATTACTGCTCAACAGGGACGTATTCCAACCTTGATATTCGATGAAGTAGACAGTGGTGTTGGTGGCGGCATTGCAGAAATTGTCGGGCAGCACCTGCGCAAGCTGGGTGAATCACGCCAGGTGTTCTGTATTACCCACCTGCCACAGGTGGCCTCACAGGCGCATTATCATATGCAGGTCTACAAGCACACCGATGGCAAGGAAACCCGTACCGAAATCAAACCATTAAGTGAAGTCGATCGTGTGGATGAAATATCCAGAATGCTGGGCGGGCTTGAGATTACACAACAGACCATTGATCACGCTAAAGACATGTTGACGCGATCACAACAGGCATAATTGGTCGTTGGTCGTTAGTCATTTGTCCTTGGTCGACTAAAGACCAAAGACTAACGACTAAAGACTGACCTTAACCGTATTACTGCCGTTTTCCTTGGCTACAAACAGTCCCATATCCGCTTTACGCATCAGGGACGGCAGGTTCTCATCTGCATTCGAGAAAATGGTCAGCCCGATGCTCACCGTTGTGGTGACAACCTGATCCTGGTATTTCAGTTTTATATTCTCGACCTGTACACGTATTTTTTCTGCGGTACGCTTGGCATCCATCAGCTCGGTTTCATCAAGCAACACCACAAAGGCTTCCTTACCATACTGACCAATCAGGTCGGACTCTTTCAGGTTCGACGCAATCGCTCTGGACACGGCCTTGTATAACTGTTGTCCCGCTTCTCGACCAACCTTGTCGATAACCTGGTCAAGATTGTCAATCTCGACAATAAACAGCGAACACTCACGGGGCTTATCGAGTTTTTCCATCACCGGCTTAACCTGTTCGACAAATTGCTCGCGACTGTAAACAGTCAGCCTGGTTGCCGGTGTAGACGATGACAGGCGTTTTATTTCGTCCTGTAAACGTGCTTGCCTGAGCGCAACCATACCGTGAAAGACAATACTGGATGCCAGCTTGATATCATTGGTATCAAACAGCAGATGCTCTCTGAACAGTGTCACCAGCCCAACCACCTTGCTGTTCGAGATAACCGGCACATCCAGACGATGCAAGGGCTCACTCTCAACACCCGCCTGACGGCTCATATGAGACTACCGGCTAAGTATGGGCTTACGACTGCTGAATAGATCGTTAATGCGCTGGTTAGTCCAGTTAAGTGACTGGGTATGTAAAAACTCATCACCTCCGAAGGTGGCAATTTTTCTGATGGTTTTGTCCTGCAGCATGCCCACGGCAGCGGCATCAAATTCCATTGCCCCATTTAGGAACACCAGCATCCGTTTAAACAGCTGGTCAACATCTGAGGTATTTTTCAATTCCCCGTGCAGCTCCTGCAGAATCACATCCCAGTCGTGACTGACCGATGATTCATTCAGGGGCAAGGCATTAATTTCAAGTTCAGGGGTTATTTCCTGCTCATCCTCAGCGACTGGCAGCAGGTCGTCATCTTTGAAATCAGCTTGCTCATAATCATCGGATGCTAATTCACTGGCAGCTCTTCCACTATTGCTTATAAAACCAATGGCAACGCTACTGAGCAGTATCAGTGCAACTGCCACAACGAAGCTGAGTGGAGCCGAGGTAAACAGAATTAAAACAACGCTTAAGACAACAAGCGCGGTCACTGACAGGTAAAGTGCATATTTGAAATAACGCGCCAGCCAGATGGTCAATACACACATGCCCAGCAAATACATGCTATTGGCGAAACCAATGTGCAGAATTGCGATCTTCTGCGCCGGCAACTGCATTGCGGTATTCATATAGACCACATAGCCCCAGCAACTGAAGACAAACACATAGCCCAGTGCACTGAACAGGCGGTTGAGAAATTGCTTCTGAAGACGATTGACCAACAGCATCGCAGCGACTGCGAAAAGCAATGGCAGCAGTTCGGCAACTATCTTAAGTTCAAACTGGGTCGGCAAAGAAAACAGCCAGCTGGCTGCAACAACCGACAGTGTGATGGCTATCAGTAATATTGAGGCATTATGGGCCTGCTGCTGGGATACAGCAGGCGGCTGGCTAGGATGATCAGATATGCTAAACAATGGCCTATTCCCTCATGGGCATTGATGCGAGTGTATAAGGTTTTAGCCTTTATGTAATCCGCTGGCCTCTATCCTGGCAATGATTTCTTGCGGATCTGTGACCTGACTAAAAATCTGCTCAAAATTTTCTTTCAGATTCTGTGAAAACACCTGGCTGTCTTTATGACCCAGCAGTTGCGCCAGCGCCACAAGATTTTCACCTTCACCCCTGGCAGCTTCACTGCGAATAGCCAGATAACGTTTGTTAACAAAATCATTGGCGGTAACATCGGGTGTCACCGTATCCAGTGTCGAGCTGGTGCTGGATGTAATGTCGGTTATGCCACAGGCCGAGATTGAGGCAAGTAATGTTGTTAATAGTGCCAGTTTGCTGAGTGTATTCACAGTTAAAAACCTTTCTAATAAATAATGGGCCGATTAAGCGGCCTGTTTATATAATTTTAAAATCACTGATCAATCAGTGCCTGTAGCTGATTATCATTTGGCGTATCACCTGTTTAATCGATCAACAGCACGCTAAGAAACTACGCGTTTTCTGCCCGCTGCCCTATCGACAGTAAATTGCCTTCAGGGTCGATGACATAAAACTGTTTCATATCATACGGTGTGGTATCGATTTCACCAACCTCTATTCCATTAGCCCGCATAAAACGCTGTTGTGCCAGGATATCTGAAGTATAGTAATGCAACATGATATTACCAGCCTGCGACTGTGCAGTGTGATCGTCGGTGCGTCTTTGCAGCATCAGCGTGGTATTGTCAGATTTGATATGCACCCAGTTAAGCCGGCCCAGGTCATCCTGGCTCTGCTGGATAATAATGTAGCGAAAAGCCTGCTGGTAAAATGCCAGCGTATTCTCGATCTGCTGACAGATAAGTACCGGAATCAGTGCTTCAAATTGCATACTGGCAGAACACGAGTGGCATCAGGCTGATTACCACCTGATCAGGGCCGCACCCCAGGTAAAGCCACCGCCAAAGGCTTCCAGCATCACCATTTCACCGCGCTTGATACGACCGTCCCTGACCGCTGTGTCCAGTGCCAGCGGTACCGAAGCCGCCGAAGTATTACCTTGCTGATCAACCGTGACCACCACGTGATCCGGATCAAGGCCGAGCTTTTTACCGGTTGCATTGATAATACGGATATTCGCCTGATGGGGCACCAGCCAGTCTATGTCGGATTTATGCAGGTTATTTGCGGCCAGGGTTTCATCAACGATACGCCCAAGTGTATTGACCGCCATTTTGAATACCTCACCACCTTTCATGGTGATGTGGGCCCCTTCTTCACGAAACAGTTGCTGGTCTTTGGAGATACCGGTGGGAACACTCAGCAGGTTTTCATAGGCACCATCGGCGTGAAGATGGGTCGATAAAATACCCTGCTCCTCACTGGCCTGCAGAATCACGGCACCGGCACCATCACCAAACAACACACAGGTGGTGCGATCATTCCAGTCGAGGATACGCGACAGGGTTTCTGCCCCCACTACCAGTGCGCATTTAGCCGAACCCGCTTTAATAAAGTTATCAGCTATCCCCAGCGCATAGACAAAGCCAGTACACACGGCCTGCACATCAAATGCGGCACAACCGTGGATATCGAGTTTTTTCTGTAATAAACAGGCGGTGCTGGGGAATACCTGGTCCGGCGTGGTGGTCGCCACAATAATCAGGTCGATGTCCTGCGCGCTGATACCCGCCGCCTCGATGGCGTTGCGTGAAGCCTGCTCTGCCAGGTCACAGGTGGTCTGGTCATCCGCCACTATATGGCGTTGTTTGATCCCGGTGCGTTCCTGAATCCACTGGTCGGTGGTATCCACCACTTTTTCCAGATCCGCATTGGTCATAATGCGCTCAGGTAAGTAACTGCCGGTGCCTGTTATACGTGAATAGTTCAATGTGTTTACTCGCTTGGCTGAACCGATTTTTCAATGGTCTTGTCCAGTAACGTGTCGAGATGACTGTCGATACGTTGCGGTATGGATTTCTCGACTTCCAGTATTGCGACTTCAATCGCCTTGCCAAAGGCATAGGCGTCTGCGCCACCATGACTCTTGATCACAATGTCTTTCAAGCCTAACAGACTGGCACCATTGTATCTGCGATGATCGACGCGTTTTTTAAATGATTTGAGTACCGGCAGGGCCAGCAATGCAATCAGTTTGGTGAAAATATTACGATTAAATGACTCGCGCATAAAGTGCGAGATCATTTTGGCGGCGCCTTCTGTGCTTTTGAGCGAGATATTGCCGACAAAACCGTCACACACCACCACATCGACGCTGCCATTGAAGATATCATCACCCTCGACATAGCCAATATAGTTGAGACCACTGTTCTGCAACAGGGTCTCCGCCGCCTTGACCTGTGCATTGCCCTTGGTGGCTTCAGACCCCACATTCAGCAGGCCGACACGGGGTTTTTCCACATTATCTACCGCTGCCGCGGTGACTGAACCCATGACTGCGAACTGGAACAGGTGATCCGCGCTGGAGTCCACATTGGCACCGAGATCCAGCATGTGCGTATGCCCCATGGTATTCGGTAGTGCTGTCATAATCGCAGGACGATCTATACCCGGCAGCGTTTTCAGCACGAATTTGGCGGTGGCCATCAGGGCACCGGTATTGCCGGCACTGACTGCCGCACTCGCACTACCGTCAGACACCAGGTTGATTGCCACGCGCATCGAGGAGTCCTTTTTCTTGCGCAGCGCCTGTGACGGTGACTCGTCCATGGCAACCACTTCCGAGGCATGCACCACAGACAGTCGATCTGAATCCTTTAACTTATGCTGTACCATCTGCTGACGAATCTGCTCCTCAAGCCCCACCAGGATAAGTTTTACGTCATTCCGTCGTTTAAGGATATTAGCTGCTGCAGCGACCGTGACTTCAGGGCCGAAGTCTCCACCCATGGCATCAATTGCAATTATCGGAAAGTCAGGCATAGAGTCTCAAACGGTTCAGGGTTAGGAGGGATATCAGTGCCGAGCGTGTCAATCAGCTGGATTGAGCTGCCGGCCATGCTGAAACGGGGTTCAGCGTAA
>JBFFND010000165.1:0-5806 GCA_041563375.1 Gammaproteobacteria bacterium
AATATTTTTTAAATACGTCCATGTGATGTCACAAACGATAGAACCGCCTCACTAACTCGCACCCTGTAAAACTATTTCCGATTTTTTCGTAGTCTCAATTATGTATCCCAATACCAATACCAAACTGTATACGGCTACTGGGCTCGCTTTTAACCGACCATAAATGCAGCTTCTCCGACTGGATCACCGGATAATTGTAGCTGTGCTCGCCAACCTGGCCACCCTCTGTTTTATGTAATTTCCCCATCACCGTTAATAAACGCCCCTGGGTATAAACCGCCGGTTCGAGATAGCCTTTGTGCTGTAGCAGAAAACGTCCCTGTGGTGCCTGGTCGGTTAAGGGCCGCTGGTACGAGCTGAGTGGATAAGCCAGTATTTCAATCTGGGTGTATTCATTCAGGTTGTGGGTTTGCAGTATGGTGCCGCCCCAGAGTACCGTTTTGCCAAAATAGACAGACGGGTTTTCCAGCAGTTGTTGTGGGCTGAGCTTGAGTGTGACCTGTTGCGTATCGAATGTTGGCTGGCTAGTACAGCCGCTTAATAATATCAGCAGGCCGCTGATGAACAGTGTGTATGGCTGGATAATGCGTCGCATATTCAAATCTCTTTCTCTGTAGCTGTCCCGAATACCGGTTAACTCATCTGAGCTTAATTCCCCGTGGTTCCCCGACTCATTTATATTTGCGCTTTAAAGCCGTGGTGCATACCACGGGTACCAGGGATATCCGGGGTAATAATAAGGGTAAGGCCACCAGGGGTCATAGCGCCAGTCGTCACGGTGATCAATCACCTGTTTGATTGGCCAGAGGTAATAGTGTTCAACTTTTACCACAGGATAGTTATAGGAAAACTCACCGATAGCATGGCTTTCTGTGCCCTGCAGGCGACCGAGGACAGTGATCTGTCGGCCTGCGGTGTAAACCTCAGGTTCAAGGAAATGGTAAACATCGGCGATAAATCGCCCCAGGGTCTGGTCGGTATCCTGCGGGCGTCCATTGCTGTCCAGAGGAAAGGCAATGATTTCCAGTCGGCTGTGATCCTGATGGTTTTCAATTCGCTGGATATTACCGCCCCAGCGCACGGTCCGGCCGCGCAATTCATTACTGCGTTGCTGTACCTCTGACAGTTCAGGGGCGTTCTGCGGCGTGTCGCGAATCTGTGGTGGTACCGATGAGCTGCAGGCACTGAATAGCAGTGGTACCAGCAGGGCTGTCAGCATTCTGGAAACAGGCAGGTTGTGGGTCATTTGCGGTTAACTCCTTAGCGATACAGGCAAGAGATCAAACCAGATACACGGGCTGTAAAATTGAGTTGCCCTGACTGAATCATACCCTCTGTCAGCTTGAAAGTCCTGTGAACAGCCTCATGTGTTTCATATGTCTGTTTGCAGGCTCTCAGATAACTACGTGGAGGGTCGAGATGGGGCAGCAGATATAATACTTGACTAAATTACTAGGTTAATATACATTAGGAAACACTTAAATAGATAACTCCCCAGGAGGTTAGATATGTCAGGTTTAATCGCAGGTTTCCCCCATGATGGTGTGGTTACCGTCAATCGAGTGATTCTGAAGGATGAGTACAGCATTGATGACTTGCAGGAGCGTGTCGCCACGCTCTGTGAAAACGTAAAGACATACCACTCAGATACCGGCTTTGTCGGTGGCTTCGTCTGCCTTAACAGTGGTGCGGTATCCAACGAGGGTTCCACCATTGGTCAGGCAGTGGAAAGCCCGCTGAAGGGCAAGGAAGCGCTGATTGTGACCTTCTGGAACACCTTTGAAGACCATGAGGAGTCGCACAAGTCGGAAACCTTCCAGCCCCTGTTCCAGCAGGTACTGGAGCTGTGTGAAAACGGTAATGAGGAAATTGCCTACGACATGCAGTGGTCCGGCAAGGCCTACACCCCGGAAGAGGCCAGGGCGGCGCAGGAAGCCAAGGCACAGTATTCCGCTTAATCGACAGCCTGCGGGCCAATATCAAAGCCATCTGCGTGCAGATGGCTTTTTTATTCAGGGCAGATCTAGTTATCTTATTGATTATAATGGATTTATCTGGTGTTCCTGGCGCCAGCCGGCTAGTGTATTGCCAGGCTTATCAGCGCAAAAAATATTTTTATTATGATCCGTCGTCAAAATATTCAAAAATAGCCCCGAAGAAAGTGGAGACCTGTTTGTTGATATATCAAAAAACTCGGCTTAAAGGCTTTGGTAGAGGGCGAAAAGCATGATAAAATCCGCAATCTTTTTTCGAGGCAAACCGAGTCAGGAGTTTTGACCATGTCAATGACAGCTGCAAATAAAGCTGAAGTAGTATCTAAATATGCGCGTGGCGAGGGTGATACAGGTTCACCTGAAGTTCAGGTTGCATTACTTACTTCACGTATTGTGCAATTAACAGAGCATTTTAAAGGCCACAAGCAGGATCACCACTCACGTCGTGGCTTATTACGTATGGTTAACCAGCGCCGTAAGTTACTGGATTACCTCAAGTCTAAAAATACAGATCGCTACAAAGAACTGATTGCTAGCCTTGGGTTACGCCGTTAATAAAACCAACAATTAGGTGCAAATGTGACCGCAATAAAAAAATCGTTTAAATTTGGGGATCATAACGTAACACTGGAAACCGGTGAGATTGCTCGCCAGGCATCCGGTGCCGTTATGGTCGATATGGACGGTACTGTCGTTATGGTGACTGCCGTAGCGGTTAAAGGTGGGGAGCCAAAAGACTTCTTTCCACTAACCGTTAACTATCAGGAGCGTTCCTATGCTGCTGGTAAGATTCCAGGCAGTTTCTTCAAGCGAGAAGGTCGACCATCAGAAAAAGAAACACTGACCAGCCGCCTCATTGATCGCCCGATCCGTCCATTATTTCCCAAAGGTTTCACAAACGAAGTTCAGGTTATTGCGACCGTTATGTCACTCAACCCCGAGGTTGACCCTGATATTGCGGCACTGATTGGCACCTCTGCCGCACTGTCTATTTCCGGCGCGCCATTTGCGGGCCCGGTGGGCGCTGCGCGTGTCGGTTATATCGACGGTAATTACGTGTTAAACCCAACCTTTAGCCAGCTCAAGCAGTCACAGCTTGATCTGGTAGTTGCGGGTACATCCGATGCGGTACTAATGGTTGAGTCTG
Organism: Gammaproteobacteria bacterium; assembly: GCA_041563375.1. Taxonomy (GTDB): domain Bacteria; phylum Pseudomonadota; class Gammaproteobacteria; order SZUA-229; family SZUA-229; genus SZUA-229. Next base: position 3,142 of record JBFFND010000165.1, read on the forward strand.
AAGCCGACCAGTTATCAGAAGACGTGATGCTGGGTGCGGTTATGTTCGGCCACGAGCAATTCCAGGTTGTTATCGACGCCATCAAGGAACTGGCCACGGAAGTGAATAAGCCAGCGATGGAGTGGACACCACCGGAAACGAACGAAGACTTGCTGAAGCAGGTAGCGGATGCGGTTACAACAGATTTAACAGCTGCTTACCAGGTTTCTGAAAAGCTGGAACGTTATGCTGCAGTTGATAAAGTACGTGATGCGGCAGTTGAAAAACTGGCAACTGACGATGGCTTTAGTGCAGATGAAGTTAAAGGTGCATTCTCCAAGGTTGAGAAGACAATAGTACGTGGTCGCATTATTGCCGGCGAGAAACGTATCGACGGTCGTAACCTGGATGATGTGCGTCCAATTACCGTGCGCACCGGTGTACTTCCACGTACCCATGGCTCTGCGCTGTTCACCCGTGGCGAAACTCAGGCAGTTGTGGTAACAACGCTGGGTACCTCTCGTGATGCACAGAAAATCGATGCGCTGGAAGGCGAGCAGGTTGACAGCTTTATGCTGCACTACAATTTCCCTCCATTCTCGGTGGGTGAAGCAGGTCGTGTGGGCACACCGGGTCGTCGTGAGATCGGTCATGGTCGCCTGGCCAAGCGTGGTGTACTGGCCTGTATGCCAACCACTGAAGAATTCCCTTATTCGATTCGCGTGGTCTCGGAAATCACTGAATCGAATGGCTCAAGTTCTATGGCTTCAGTCTGTGGTACCTCGCTGGCGCTGATGGATGCCGGTGTGCCGATTAAGGCACCGATTGCCGGTATTGCCATGGGCCTGGTGAAAGAAGGTGAAAACTACGCCGTACTGAGCGACATTCTGGGTGATGAAGATCATCTGGGCGATATGGACTTTAAAGTCGCGGGTACTGCTAATGGCGTAAACGCACTGCAGATGGATATCAAGATCACCGGTATCACCAAAGAGATCATGGAAAAAGCATTAGAGCAGGCGAAAGCCGGCCGCATGTTTATTCTGGGTGAGATGAACAAGGTAATTTCAACGCCTAGTACTGAAATGTCACACTATGCGCCTCGCTACCTGAAGATGAAGATCAATCCTGAGAAAATTCGTGATGTTATCGGCAAGGGCGGTGCAGTGATCAAGTCAATCACTGAAGAAACCGGCGTTACCATTGACATCGATGATGACGGCAATGTGAAAATTGCATCCAGTGACTTCGACGCAGCTGAAGCGGCGAAGGTTCGCATTGAGCAGATCACTGCCGAAGCAGAAGTGGGTCAGGTTTACCAGGGGACTGTGATCAAGATCATGGACTTCGGTGCCTTTGTACGCATTCTGCCGAATAAGGAAGGTCTGGTGCACATCTCGCAAATCTGTGAAGAGCGTGTAGAAAAAGTCAGCGACAAGCTGTCTGAAGGCGAAGTGGTACAGGTTAAAGTGCTGGAAATCGACCGTCAGGGTCGAATTCGCCTGAGCATGAAAGCGGTTAGCGAGGAAGCGGCGGAAGCTTAAGTCGTGACCTGCTAATCTATAAAGTGTCTTGCGACGCTTTATTTAAAAAGGAGCCAGCTGGCTCCTTTTTTTATGCACAGGATGTGCGGTATTTAGCGAGAGGCAGGTTTTCATTAGCGGTTTTTTTGTGAGTGGCATTAAGCGAAGTGGTTCCAGAAAATGTAACCACTAAAGTTAAAAAGTCTATAATCAGTGATATTGTGTTATTGCATAGATTTGATTCGCTGTTTGATTAGGATATATACTCGCAGCATCTGAATCAACGGCATTAGGTTCTGCAGTTGTCGTTACATATCAGTCATGTGTGCTAAAAGTATGCTCAGACTACGGTAGCAAGGTGGCGATCAATAGACCTATGTGTGGAATGCAAAGTCACGACCGCCGTTGAAGTGCAGTATGGGTAATGCATCATCCGCTGCTTTTTTGCTGTAAACGGGCAGTGCTCATCAAAATGGAAAAAATGAAAATGCCTTCCTTACTGAATTTTCTGTTATTAACGGCTCTTCTGGTTACACCATTCACTGTGTCAGCAGCAGAAGGCTTGCTTGACGAGCTAAGTTTCGGTGTATCGGTCGTTCGTCAGGAATCCAGCCTGTCCCTGAAAACGGCAGGCAATACTATTAGTTACACCGAGGATGCCACCGGTATCGAGCTCTATGCTGATCATTATCATCTGGGTAAATACCGCTATAAAGGTAGCCTGGCACATATAGCCTATGATGGTTTCGATATAACTGAGCTGGTGGCTGCAGCTGATTACCTGATGCCGATGGACCCACAGTTCAGCCTGTTTGCCGGGGACCACCAAACGATTCTGAATCCAGGCACCGTCATGGGTCACCGCTTTATTTCTCGGGTCAAGCACTGGTACGCCGTCAATCACAAATTCATACTCATACATATCAGATGGCAACGGACCGATTGTTACTTCATATAGTGTAGAATCCGTTTTCTCCATTGGGACCATTTGTTCAAAATTCACAGGCCATGTTCCAGTCAGTTGAACAGAACCGGCATCCTTTGCTTTCACTCGGAATGTTACTGAATTGTCTTCCAATACTTCAGGCGAGATTATACCATCAGGCTGTCTCCGGATCTGAGCTTCCATAATTCCTCCCTCAAGTTTAAGTCAAGTATCAAAA
>JBFFND010000166.1:0-5761 GCA_041563375.1 Gammaproteobacteria bacterium
AGCAACCAGGCGACGCCGCCGGCGAATATGGTGGTCAACACCACCTGCGCACTTCCCAGGCCCAGCACTTCGGTTTTCATGGCGGCAAGCCGCGCCATAGAAAACTCAAGGCCAATGGTGAATAGCAGAAATACCACACCGAATTCAGCCAGGTAGTGCGTATCGTCGGTATGCGGCACCCATGCCAGCCCGTATGGACCTATGATGACCCCAACTGATAGATAAGCGAGGATGGAGGGCATGCGTAGACGCCGAAACACGGCAACAACAATGACCGAGGCGGCAAGCAGAATCATAATCGTATTAACAATACTTAGATTCATTTGCTATCGCACCCATAGCGATATACCAACTGACATTGTCGATATTGATTAACCTGCGCAGTCATAACATATCCCACCCTATCTGTAGTGCATGCAAATTGATCAACTGTCGTCTAACAATTCCTTTGTACGAACTCGAAATAATGCTTCGACAGGTAAGATTGCAACAATACCGTCACTTTGGTTTCCGGTGTGTGCTGCATCTATAATGGCCTGTGCAATCCTCTGTGCCTTACCCTCCTCTATGAATATTTCTATACGGGCATTAGGAGAGACCCACTCACTGTTGAAGAAATTAGGCGCCTCGCCGTAACCCTGTACCTTGCTGATACTGATGCCAGGAACATCGAGCTGCTTAAGTTGATTTTCAACTGCCTCCAACTTTAATGGATGGATAATTGCGGTAATTTTTCGGTAGTTCATGGGCTGACTCCTGATTAATTGCTGAAAATCCCTTTAGGTTATTCGACAATCGCCATCTGATGTGCTTCACCGGCCGGTAACTTGATCGTTTCCAGCAGTTTGAAATCGTTCTGGTCGACCACCCAGATCAGCGGTTTGTTGCGGCTTGACACATAAACCTTGCCTGTTCCATGAATGGTATTAAGATGATAAGGCGATGGGGATAGTTTCAGTTCCTTTTTACTGCCGGTCACAGTATCGACAGCCACCAGCTTGTCGTCTTTTTTACTGCTGACAAACAAAGTCCTACCATCATCACCAATATCTAGACCATGTACACTTCTACCTATATCGAATTGCTGTATGACCTCGCCTTGCTCATCTGACACAGCTGATACTTTGCCAATACGTGGATTGGCCACATAGATCAACGATTCATCATCTGAAAAAGTCAGGTGTTCGGGAGACGCGCCTGCTTCAAGATTACGTTTTACGTTCCATGTTTTAACATCAATTTCACTGATATTGCCGCTTGCACTGTTGCTAACATAAGCAAAACGACCATTTTTGGAAACAACGGTATAGTTTGGTGCATTACCAGTTTGTACAATTTTTATTACCTGGTTAGTCTGCATGTCGACAACGCTGACATAACCACGTGTAGCATGGGTTGATATAACATAGCGTCCATCAGGAGTGATGGCCTGGTGGTGTGTCCATCCCGCCACCGGAATCGTCAGCATAACGTGGCCATGAGCGGGATGGATCAGCGCTAGCTGGCTGTTGGGTTTGTCTGCAGGTTCTCCCGGTTTGAGTGGCGTTTCCTTGAGACTGCCGGCTATCAGGTATTCGCTGTCAGGCGTCGCTACAAGGCCGTGGGGGTTCTCCACACCCGGATAACTTGCCGTGATCTTATTCGTTGCCGCATCGACTGCAATGACCTGATTGGCTGATCCCAGCGGAATGTATACGGTAGGTGATGCGTGTAATACTGTTATGGAAAATAACCATAAGAACGTAGCTACTGATGTTTTTTGAAAGGTTTCCATGCTTTATCTCCAGGGCATTGCCCTTGTTAAGTATTTGGTTACATCATTATTGCTTTACGACCTGCTTCAGGTAACGCAATACATCCAGAAGTTGCCTGTCGGTCAGCGTCGGGTCTCCACCTCTGGGCGGCATGGCAATGCCACCCGGCCTCTGTATACCTGATTTCATGCGTGCGACGATATTCTGTTCGCTATCTGTAAACAGGGTTTCACTATCTGCCATGTCGAGCACACCGGGCATATTTCCCGTTCCATCATCGCCATGACATACAATGCATGTGCTCAAGTAAATTTGTTCCGCGTCTTTTGCCAATGCAACCGGCAATCCTGACAGCGCTGCCAGATAGACAGCTATAAAAGTTGCAAGCACCTTCATTTACGACAACCTCTTTTCCGGTCTTCACACACTATTTTTCCAGTTCTTTGGCGCGGCGATTAAATTCGTCTTCGTCAATTTCACCGCGTGCATAGCGTTTCTTCAGTATCGACATCGGACTTTCATCTATACTGGACGATACTGAATCATTGCTATTACTCGCCACAAATTTTATAGCCAGCACAATTACCACAATGACTAAAATCCAGAATAGCCACATAAATCCACCTCCAAACCACATTGCTCCATCATGACTAAACATAACAACTTACCTCCTCTTAAAGACGTATCCGCCGCAGGCGCAACGCATTGCTAATAACGGATACTGAACTGAAACTCATCGCCGCGGCTGCAATAATCGGCGACAGCAGCAGACCAAAAAACGGGTACAACACACCGGCCGCAATTGGCACACCGGCAGAATTGTAAGCAAAGGCAAAGAACAGGTTCTGGCGTATATTACGCATAGTGGCGCGGCTCAGCTGACGTGCCCGCACAATGCCACGTAGATCGCCTTTCACCAGAGTGATACCAGCACTTTCCATTGCCACATCGGCGCCGGTACCCATGGCAATACCTACCTGTGCCTGAGCCAGTGCCGGAGCATCATTAATACCGTCACCGGCCATGGCGACGGTTTTACCGGCCGCCTGCAACTGTTTGACAATGGTGGCTTTCTGATCCGGCAACACCTCGGCTTCGACGCGATCAATATGTAACTGACGGGCAACTGCTTCGGCCGTGATCTGGTTATCACCGGTCAACATGATCACCTCGATGCCCTCCTCATGCAGGTCTGCAATGGCAGAGGCGGTACTCTGTTTAATCGGATCGGCGACACCGATAAGACCCGCAGCCTCGCCGTCAGCGGCCAGCAACATCACCGTCTGCCCTTCTGCTCGTAAACTGTCCGCCTGCGCTGACAGCGAGTCGCTGTCCACACCCAGTGACTGCATTAATGCAATATTGCCCAGTGCCAGTGCATGACCATCCACCTTGCCTGTTACACCCATGCCGGTTTTTGCTTCGAAGTTGTCCACCGATGATAATGCCAGCTCACGCTGCTTCGCCCCTTGCACAATGGCATCAGCCAGCGGATGCTCGCTGCCGCGTTCAAGACTGGCGGCTAAACGCAGTACCGTGTTTTCATCCTCACCATTAACTACGAGCACCTGCATTAATTGAGGCCGACCTTCGGTAAGGGTGCCGGTTTTATCCACCACCAGCGTATCTACTTTCTCCATCACTTCCAGGGCTTCGGCATTTTTGATCAGCACACCTACCGTGGCGCCACGGCCGGTGCCCACCATAATGGACAAGGGCGTAGCAAGACCCAGTGCGCAGGGACAGGCGATGATCAACACGGCCACGGCATTCACCAGGGCATAGGCTAGCCGGGGTTCCGGCCCCCATAAAAACCAGACGACAAAAGCAAGGAAGGCAATGATCACCACCACCGGCACAAAGTAACTTGATACCGTATCGGCGAGTTGCTGAATTGGTGCCCGCGACCGCTGTGCTTCCGCGACCATATTAACAATCTGCGACAGCAGCGTATCAGCCCCCACTTTTTCTGCCTGCATCAACAGGCTGCCGTTGCCATTGACCGTGGCACCAATCAGAGTCTCATTTTTATACTTTACTACCGGCACCGGCTCACCCGTAACCATGGATTCGTCTACATTGCTTTCGCCTTCAACAACACGGCCGTCAACCGGAATTTTTTCTCCCGGACGAATACGCAGAATATCGCCCACCTGAACCTGGTCCAGCGGAATGTCTTCTTCCTCACCATTTTGTCGGTGTATGCGCGCCGTATTGGGTGCCAGCCCCAGCAACATCTTAATCGCCGTATTGGTACGACTGCGGGCACGCAGCTCCAGTACCTGTCCCAGCAATACCAACGTGGTAATTACTGCCGCCGCTTCAAAGTACACTGGCACGGTGCCATCATCATGTCGCATGATGAGCGGAAATATCTGCGGCAGCAGCAGTGCCACCATGCTGAAACTCCAGGCCACGAATACACCAAGACCGATCAGGGTAAACATGTTCAGGTTCCAGGTTTTGACCGACTGTACTGCACGCACGAAAAACGGCCAACCGCCCCACCACACAACCGGTGTTGCCAGTACACATTCGATCCATTGGACGGATTTCATTGACAGTCCATCAGGTAGCAAGCCGGGAGCAAGATCCGCGATCATCGCCAGAATAAATACCGGTAATGCCAGTACAGTGCTAACCCAGAAACGCCGGCTCATATCCACTAGTTCCGGGTTCTCATCTTCCAGTGTTATTGTTCTTGGCTCGAGCGCCATGCCGCATTTAGGACAGCTACCTGGATGATCCTGAACAATTTCAGGATGCATGGGACAGGTATATTCGGTTTTTGTTTTAAGTGCAGATCCGTCTTTAGGCTCCAGTGCCATACCACACTTCGGGCAGCTGCCTGGATGATCCTGGATGATTTCAGGATGCATGGGGCAGGTGTATTCCAGGTACTCGATAGAACAACTGCCATCATCGCATGCTTCAACGTGCTGGGCCTGCAGCGACTCACCTGTGTATGCCTGAGGATGTTGCACAAATTTGTGCTTGCAGTGCTGGCTACAGAAGTACCACATCTCACCCTGGTAATTGGCATGGAATTCTGAATCCAGTGTTACCGACATGCCGCACACCGGATCTTTCAGTTCGGTTTTATTTTCCACATTCATGATATCTGGTCTCCTGCTTACCGGGATGACGTTCGTATGGCTGCTGCTACGGTTAAACGATTATCATCTTTAAATGACCATTGGTGATTGGATACTATTCAATAATTACCGTTTAAAAGCCCATTGTGATAAACACCATGCTCAAGGCATCTACTTATTGATTTTCAATAGCCGTTTCAGCTCAACTTCATCTGGCTGTCCCCTGCACACCACTTCGTTATCCACCATCAGATTGGGCGAGTGACGAATATGGTAGCGCGACACAGTCTCCGGATGGTCCTCTGCGAACAAAACTTCATAGGCGACACCCAGATCCTTCAGTTCCTTTTCCATACTGGATCGATGGCTACAATTTCGAGTTGCGATAATTTTAACGTTCATAATTATTCCTCACATAAGATGTACAAATAGAAAAGTGGCATCACTGATCAATCACAGGTTTGCTTTGCAGCTGTAATGCCGACATGTTCGATGACGCTCCCTGGTAAAGCACATCGATGACACGTCCGTCGTCGTCGAACACCAGAGTGTAAGTCCGCTCGAAATCCGCTAGCGGGCTCTCTATCACTGTTTTCTTTTCACCGCTGGGCGTCACATAGGTTTTAAGTGTGCGATGTTTACTCATGCCGTAGACCCAGCCTTCGCGACCGTTGGCCAGGCGAACTTCTTTATCTGCCTTGCCGTGATGACTCATCACCGCAAGTTTTTTGAGACTGCATAGCGGATAGGTTTTTAGCACCTGTTCGGGGCTGGCTTCATAGGTAAACCGCATGGGCATTTTCATACCATCGGCCATTAGCGACAGTGAGCACAGCATGGTGAGCATGCCGGACAGAAATAAAACACCTGTTTTGTTAAACATGATTACATATCCTCATTAGATATTATTAA
>JBFFND010000167.1:0-5748 GCA_041563375.1 Gammaproteobacteria bacterium
ACCAACCGGGAAAGCCTGCGCCGCCAGCTGGAAAACAATGAACCGGATCTGGTGATTATGGGGCAGCCGCCGGAGGGACTGGACACCGAATCTGAAATTTTTATGGAAAACCCGCTGGTGATGATTGCACCCCCCAATCACCCATTGGTGAATGAGCAGAAAATCCCGCTGAAACGCTTTGAAAACGAACATTTTGTGGTGCGTGAAGCGGGTTCAGGTACACGCAGCGCAATCCAGCGGTTCTTCGACCAGCACGATGTCAGCTTTCACACAGGCATTGAAATGAGCAGTAATGAGGCGATCAAACAGGCGGTGGAAGCAGGACTGGGACTGGGCATCGTATCGATACACACCCTCGAACTGGAGCTGGAAACCGGTGCTTTACGCATTCTTGAGGTAGAGGACTTTCCGATTATCCGCCACTGGCATATCGTTCAGCGCAGCGGTAAGCGATTGTCCCCCGTAGCGCAAGCCTTTAAACAGTTTGTCCTCAAAGAAGCAGAGCAGTTTATTCGCCTGCCCAGGCACACGGCGCAACAGACCACAGATACAACAGCTATCCATGCCCCTGACAACCAATAAGGTTTAGTGAAAAAGACAAGGAGCCACATAAGTATTACTTATCATTTACGCAAGCCCAGAGCTCAAAAGCAACAGGCACAAGCTAAAATGCATCGGCACAGGGCGTCCGCTGGTCTGCTGCGATGGCAATAAGCATCTAACTAAAAGAAAAAATACTGGTAGGCGATACTGAATTCTGACCAGGCCTGCTCCGACTGGCGCTCACGACGCAGGCTAAAGCGTAAGCCGTGATTCTGGCTCAGCACGAAGTTATGCCCAAGCACCGCGCGGTGCCGGTAATAATCATTTGCAAACTCCTCACCACTCAACTCCAGCCGCGTGGTGCCACTGGAAAAATGATAAAGCAGCCCGCTATCAACACCCCAGGCCGCTTCAATGGTGCGTTCAAACCCACGGTTGCGCTCCAGCCGCAGGGTAACCAGCCCATACACCAGGCCCTGCTCCAGCGGCTGGTAGGCCACACCCACACCACCGCTGACATGGGCCAACAGACGCTGCTGGTCACCCACCAGCTGGCGCTCCAGTCCGGTGAGTATTTTCCAGGACAGGGGATCAAATAATTCGGTGCGCGGTGTCAGCGAGAATATATCCACCACATCGAGGCGCTGCAGCCTGGCCGACTCATCTTCTGTGGCTCTGAACTGCAGACTGCCCATATTAATCTGCGCACCGGGGAGAAAGCCCTGCACATTATCCTGCAGACTGTGAAATGCCATACGCACGCCGGCTTCGATATAGTTCTGTTCATTTTCACGCCCGAGTTTCAGATTAAAGCGTTTAGAGAAATGTCCATGCTCCGGCTGTGACGGCACAGGCGGTGCCTGGGCGATATCCTCCGCAGTTGCCTGGCTCAGCGCGCTTAACAGTCGATAGCTGGTCGCAGCTGACTGCGCGTCCCTCGCCTCATCGGTTTTTTTATAACGCAGATATTTATAGGCCGTTTGCAGAATCAGTTTCTGCTGCTCGGCATCAATCGCCTGGAATGCGGGTGTGTCAATTCCACTGGCATCAAGCGACAGCTCATTTACATAATGACGATGTTCCACTTTAATCTGTCGCAACAGGTTTTCCAGTGTGGTGACCTGTGACGGCCGGTAGTGCGAATCATCAATCAGGCCTGCCGCCTTGATACCCCGAATGGTGTCCACCGGAATCACGGAAAAACCGTACTCACTGGTCAGATCAATGCCCGGCCTCGCGACCTCCAGCAGTTCCAGTAAGCGATAGGAACAGTTTTCGTCGAAGAAATAATAATCAAACTCCATTTCCTTTAACTCCCACAGGTGCTCCACCATGCGGCGGGTTTCCTGTGCAGTCAGGTTTAACGGGTATTCCCAGATATCACGCTTTTCCTTCTGGTTATACTCCTGAATTTTCTTGAAATAGGGTTCAACAATAAAAAAACCAGGATACCCACCACTCAACCCTTTAAAGGCATAAAACAGTGAGTTGTCATCATGCCTGACATCCGCACCGAAATTAACCGCCACAGATAACCAGTCGGAACCGTTTTTTTCATCGGCATCATCAAGTCGTAACAGGGTATGGCCGAACATGGACGACGGACTGTTCAGGTGATAGGCAGGAAATACCAGTGTGACCTGATCATCCGCCACAAAGGCGCGCCATTCATTATACTGATTACACTCTACCAGGGGCAGATTGACCAGCTCATCTGCCAGTTGCTGTTTAAGCCAGTTGAAACGCGCAATAAAACGGCATTGCGCATGCTGGTCACCATCTGTAACTGGCAGATAAAATGCCTGCAGTGTGTGTAGCAACTCGGACTGCGGGTTTTGCTTGCCATCGGCTGCGGTAAAAAACCGCGTATCATCCACCTGGCTTAAATACCCGCTGGCTGTGCTTTTCTCAAGCTCATAATGCAACAGGTCATGCCATGTTTTATCTTGCCAGAGCATTTGCTGCTGCGCACGCTCCAGCAGGCCAGCAGGTAACACTGATGCCTGCGATAATGACTGAAACCCATACAACAGAATCAGAGCAATAAAGCGACAGAGGCACCGTCCGATCTGATAGCGTTCAAGCCAATAGCTGATGTGTAAAAATGTTGAACGAGAATAACCTGGGTTAACGGTCAGCGGGTTAGTTATCATCAATCATTACCGAAAACCGATATGGGAAAGAAGCTGCCTGATAATACGGCAGAACAATAATGCAACATAGATCAGGTTTAAAATAAGAAGACAGGAAAATAAAAACGGGGCCTGTTTATATACACAGGCCCCGCTATATCAGGCAAAGACGATTAGCTTACGTACTTGGATAAGCGTGTATCGGCTTTCATCAATGTTTCCAGAGAAGCCAGTACGTCTTCTGCGGTTACATTTTCACTTGGGAAAATAACAGCGAAGTTTTCATGGGTCAGCTGTGCAAAACTGTCGCGATCTTCAGGGGCGATACCCATCATTACCGCAACTGCATTCATTGCCTCACCTTCACCCATGGCAACGTCCTGGGAGAACTCATCCATAATTGAAGCCAGTAAGGACTTTCCACCATAACTCAGGTTGCCATTGGCCGAACAGCCGTTGGTACCCGATGTCATACCGAAGGTTGCATTACCTGAGGTACCATTGGTAATAGATGCCATAAAATGCGGACCAAGACCTGCCTGACCGTCAAATAACATATTACCCCAGCCACAGTCAGGACCACCCGGGGCAACAGCAAACGCGCTGGATGATGCGACCATCAGAATTGAACCTGCAATTAGTTTTTTCATAAGGTTTCTCCATTTTTTCAGCAGCGTTGGATACTGCATAAAGAATTATTGTTATTCGTAATCCCACGAAAGCTATAATAGCAGTGAGCAATCACTATGCAACAACAATTTTCTGCATTTCAGCTTCAATTCAAATGCAATTCGATAAAGTGGGAAGCAATTCATATACCGGTTATGTATGATACAAACCAGAGACGCCTGTATACGATATCTCAAAGGACAACAGGCGGTACGCCAACTGATGCAACGATCAATTAGTATATTATTATTTTCAGCATTTGCTTTGCTCAGCGGCTGCAGTCACGTATTTTTCCAGCCCAGCAAGGACCTGCTGATTACACCAGACCAGCTCGGACTTGATTATCGCGATGTATATTTTTCCAGCAACGATAATCTGCAGCTGCATGGCTGGTGGTTTCCTGCCGCAGAAAAATCAAACGCACTGATCCTGTTCCTGCATGGCAATGCGGAAAATATAAGCACACATTCCGCCGCCGTCTACTGGCTTACCCGACATCAATACGATGTGTTTATTTTCGATTACCGTGGTTATGGGCTATCGCAGGGCCAGCCACAGCTTGATGGCGCAATCAACGATATTTATCACGCCATGGATTATGCACGAAATCACTACCCTGCGGATAAAAAAATATTTCTGATTGGACAAAGCCTGGGGGCAAGCCTGGGTATATACAGTTTGTCCCGGCGACCACAGGGCATAGATGGCGCCGTGTTCGTTTCGCCGTTTAGTGATTACCGCGAGATCGCCCGTGACATGCTGGCAAGCTCCTGGTTGACCTGGGGATTACAGTGGCCGCTGTCACTCACAATCAGCAACCGCTATCGGCCTCTGGACGCAGTGGACCAGCTACCGCAGATTCCCCTGCTCTATTTATACAGTGAACAGGACGAAATCATTCACCCCAGGCATGTGCTGGCGCTATACCAGCAGAGCAAGTCACCCAAATTTATAGCCCGACTTGAAGGCAACCACAGCAACCTGTTCGGCCATGCAGCGAACCGGCAATTGCTGCTGCAATACCTCGATAGCTGGCTGTCGGAGTAGACCAGGTAACACAGCATATACGCGCATTGCAAAGCATACAGCAGCAGGCATAATTAACCCGTATGTTTTCTGATGGACTATACAGCTTGAGTACAGTGTCATTACAGGCAGGGATTGATTATCATTAAAATACTCGTCACCGGTGCCAGCGGCTTTGTTGGCCGTCATATACTGCAAAGCCTGATGCAGATTCAGCACAGCGAAGTCCAGGTGGTTGCTGCCTGTCGTAATGTGGACCACTTGCCCAGCAGTTATCACGGTGAGGTACGTTGTGGCGACCTGCGTGATGCTAATTATCAGGATCGACTGCTGGTGGGTATAGATGTGATTTGCCATGCCGCCGGCTGGAGCAGTTTTGAGCGACAGCAGGATCCGCAGCATCAGGCCTACCTCGAACCCACTCTGGATTTAATTCACCGCGCGGTGGAGTGGCGGGTACAGCGTTTTGTAAACTTAAGCAGTCTGTTTGTCAGCGCGCCAGCGCAACAGAATTCAGCGCAGTCAGCGGGCAGACCCCGTGCCAGCTGGCCCATGCTCAACGGGCTAATTGCAGTTGAAGATTACCTGCGACAGTACACCGACAGCCGCACCCAGTTTATTAACCTGCGTGTTGGCCTGTATTCCGGCAAACACCTGAATATAGGCCTGTTGCCGCTGTTGCTGGCCCGCAGCGGGCATTATTCACTGCCGTATTACCAGGGGCGTTTCGCACACCTGCCGATTGTCGATGGTCAGGACATTGGTCAGGCCTTCAGCCGTGCTGCGCTGGCACCCCTGGATGGGGGTTATCACTCGGTAAATATCAGTGGCGTGGAAACCCCATCGCATCGGACGGTCATGCAGTTTATCAAAACCCAGTTAGGGCACAGCCCATTAAGCTACGCCCTGCCGAAGCCATTGGCAGAACTGGTGCTGTTTTCCCGCAATCTGTTAGGCCAGCACGGACAACAAGCCCTGTTTACTGCTGCCATGCGTCACATGCTAGCTTCAGCGGAAATCGATCTGAACCCGGCACAGGCACTGCTCGGTTACGACCCGCAAATCAGCTGGCAGGCCAGTTTGCTTAATACCCTTGAAACGTTCAGGCACCAGCAACAAAATCCGGCATTGAGTCAACCGGTAAGGCCTCTCGATTTGTATTAGTATGCGCTGCGGGATGCAGCAGTGAAAGACCTGGCAGATACACTAATCATTCAGCTATCTGACGAAATTAATCCGGGCAATAGCCAGGGAAATTATAGAGAAATTAATCGGCAAGCCATTCAAGCGCTTCCGTTTCATGCATAAACAGCCGGGCATCTTCACCCAGCTCCTTACACAAAATGGTATACATTTTCACCAGTGGCTCGGCCAGGGT
>JBFFND010000168.1:0-5742 GCA_041563375.1 Gammaproteobacteria bacterium
CCTATAGTGACAGTCTGGTTCGCCTGCGCCTGCCGGTGGGCATTTCTTATAAGTCCGATGTGCGCAAGGCGATCGAACTCTGTGTTGAGGCGGCACAGGCAACACCCCGCATTATGCCCGACCCGATACCCCGTTGTTTATTGAAAGGTCTTGGCGACAGCTCGGTGGATCTTGAATTACGTGTATGGATTAACGATCCCCCCAATGGCCGCGCCAATGTACTGAGTGAGATTCTTCTCGGTATCTGGGATCGCTTTCATGAGCACGGTATCGAAATTCCGTTTCCACAACGTGACCTGCATATTCGCAGCGGCCTCGAACAGCTCAGCCCGCGCAATGATAAACCGGGAGACGATGTATGATGCAGTTTATGCTATGTGATCCACAGTCCTGCCAGGTGGGTGGCGAGGAATTGCTTTCGCAATGGCAAACACAGGACAATTCACAAAGTGACAGCTGGCTATGGCTGGATTTACAGGGTGAAGATGAAACCAGTGAACGCGCTTATCTACTTCAGCATTTTTCGCTGGATGAAGCCGCCATTATTGAAGCACAACGGCAACGGCACCCACCCAGTTATGAGGTGTATAAAGATTCATTGTACCTGTTGCTCAAACCACTCGATGCGGAATCCCATTCACTGGACTTTAACACCCTGCAACTGGCACTGTTTGCCGGTAAACGCTTTCTGATCACGCGACACTCCAGACGATCACCCTATCTGGCACACCTGTGGAACAGCATGCAACAACAGCCACATGAACTGCAAACCCCCATGGATATCGTCATCGCCATGAGCCATCGCGTAGCGCAACGCTATGGACAGGTATTACTGGATCTTGAACAACGCCTGGATGTGATTGAAGATGAACTGTTTGAACGCAGCGGTGACAAACTGATGAAGGAACTGGTTGGCTATAACACCGGCCTGCGTAAAATGCATCGTATTCTGACCTATTATGTTAATGTATATGAAGGTCTGGGTAATGACCTGCAGAAGCAGAACAATCCACAGCACGCCGCCTTTGACGATGTGTACACACTGGTTGAACGCTTTAACAGTTTATCGACGCTTTATCAGAATGTAATTACCGACCTGATTGATGCCTTTATCAGCCTTAACGGCCACCGCCTCAACCAGATCATGAAAGTGCTCACGGTTGTCACCGTGATTTTTGTTCCACTCACCCTGCTGGTTGGTATCTATGGCATGAACTTCGAAAATATGCCCGAACTGAAAAGTGAATACGGTTATTATATTCTGTTATCCATTATGTCCGGCATAGCGGCAATGATGCTGTATCTGTTTCGCCGGGTACGCTGGCTATAAATCACAGCTGAAAATTCACCGGAATAAATACCAGATACTTTAAACAGCTATCCATACATGTTAACGATTGACGACACCTGCTATATCACGAGTGCCTGATTCAAGCAGACACGGCAAATCAATTAAAGGTTTTACTATGAAAATTGCAATTTTATCACGCAACAAAAAACTCTACTCCACACGCCGCCTGATTGAAGCCTGTGAGCAACGCGGCCATGAGCCGATGGTACTGGATGCATTGCGTTCCTATATGGAAGTCGTGCCCAGCAAACCGGAAATTCACTTTAAGGGGGAAACCCTGGAACCCTTTGATGCGGTAATTCCACGTATCGGTGCGTCCATTACCTTTTATGGCACCGCGGTACTGCGCCAGTTTGAAATGATGGGTGCCTTCCCGCTGAATGAATCGGTTGCCATTTCCCGCTCTCGCGACAAACTGCGCTCAATGCAGTTGCTGGCACGCAAAGGCGTCGGCCTGCCCAGCACCGGCTTCGCGCATCACCCGGATGATATTCAGGACCTGATTAAAATGGTTGGCGGCACACCGCTGGTGATCAAGTTGCTGGAAGGCACACAGGGCATAGGTGTGGTACTGGCAGAAACCAAAAAAGCCGCTGAAAGCGTAATCGAAGCCTTTATGGGCTTAAAGGCCAATATCCTGGTACAGGAATACATCAAGGAAGCAGGCGGTGCTGATATCCGTTGTCTGGTCATCGGTGAACGGGTGGTGGCCGCAATGAAACGACAGGCCCTGCCCGGTGAATTCCGCTCCAACCTGCACCGTGGCGGCTCTGCCTCACTGATTAAAATTACCCCGGCGGAACGCAAAACCGCGGTCAAGGCAGCCAAGATTATGGGGCTGAATGTGGCCGGTGTGGATATACTGCGTTCCGAGCGTGGCCCGCTGGTGATGGAAGTCAACTCATCACCGGGACTGGAAGGCATTGAAAATTCAACCAATAAAGACATCGCCGGTATGATTATCGAATTTATTGAAAAAAATGCCCAGCCAAACAAAACGCGTACCAAAGGCAAGGGATAAATTGATGACGCAACAGACTGACGACACGGATTTCAAAATCAATGGTATCAGTATCAAGCCGGGCACACGCACCACCGTAGAACTGCCCGCGGGGCGTCTCTATACCCAGGCCCCCATGAGCATTCCGGTGCATGTCATTCGTGGCAAAAAGTCCGGGCCGCGGCTGTTTATCAGCGCCGCCATGCACGGCGATGAAATTAACGGTGTGGAAGTCATTCGGCGCCTGCTCAAGCACTCGGCACTGAAGCGCTTACGCGGCACCATCATCGCAGTGCCGATTGTTAATATCCATGGCCTGATCAGTCATTCGCGCTATTTACCCGACCGACGCGACCTCAATCGTTCGTTCCCCGGCACCGACAAGGGTTCACTTGCCGCACGCCTTGCCAATCTGTTTATGCAGGAAATAGTGCGCAAAAGCACCCACGGTATCGACATTCACACCGGCGCCATTCATCGCAGTAACCTGCCGCAGATTCGCGCCAACCTGGAAGATCCTGAAACCGAACGACTGGCGCGGGCCTTCGATGTGCCGGTACTGATTTCATCCAATATCCGCGATGGCTCGTTACGCGAAGCAGCAGCCGAATACGGCATCCCGATGCTGCTCTATGAAGCAGGAGAAGCACTGCGCTTCGATGAAGTGTCAATACGCGCCGGGGTCAAGGGCATTATCAAGGTGATGCGCGCGCTGGAAATGATTCCACCCTCCAGCAGCAAAGTTAAAAAACAGCATTACGAACCGGTGGTTGCCCGCTCCAGTTCATGGATGCGTGCACCGGACAGCGGCATCCTGCGCACCATGGTGCCACTGGGTGGCATTGTAAAAAAAGGCACATTGCTGGGCATAGTGTCTGATCCCTTTGGCACCAGGGAAGCCCTGCTGACCTCGAGTTTCAGCGGCATTGTGATTGGCCGCACCAACCTGCCACTGGTCAACGAGGGTGATGCGCTGTATCACATCGCGCGCTTTGAGGATATGCAGGAAGTCGAAGCCAAGGTTGATAACTTTCAGGATGAACATTTACCACAGCTGGAACCTTCACCCACACCGGAGAGCCCGATTTTTTAGATTCCTCCAAAGCGCAATCCTGTTGTGGCAATATTCAGTTACAGTTTGCCCGATCAACCGCACCCTGGAACACAAACAGGCAACGGGGTTTATTAACAATATTTATAAAACACTATTTTTTAAAACAGCGCATGTTCCATTAATTGTTGCATGGATCCTTTCCCTGCTTTGCATTCCGCTGTTATCGGTAAATGGTCGGTCACTGCAGGCCTATATCAGCAGCCACTACTCGTCCCAACAACTGGCCATTATTTTTGGCGCGGTCCTGTTACTGCTCAGCATCAAGGCGGTTCTATTCCAGATTAAAAACCATGGCCTGCAACGACTGTGGCATCTGTTGTGGTTTATTCCACTGTTTATTGTGTTTCCATACTACATACCGATTGTCGAAGAACGCCTGCACTTTATTGTGTTCGGCCTATACGGTTATCTTTCCATGCTGGTTCTGCCAGGATTCACCGCCTATATTGCCTGCCTGCTACTTGGCGTGGGTGATGAATTACTGCAATGGGTACTACCTGATCGCGTAGGAGACTGGCGTGATATACAGTTCAATTTACTGGCTGCATTCGCCGCAGCACGGTTTGCCCAGCTCAGCCTGAAAAGTAAACATGAATGAAAATGAAACGAAATATCTTTATCTTGAGTACCCTGCTCAGCTCCGTGTTATTTAACCCTTCGTTACTGGCTGACGCTGCGAACAATCACACACGGCTCATTGCACTGGACGTCAAAGAGGGCCAGGCGATCTTGTTGCAACATAAAAATCGCGGCATCCTGATCGACACCGGTCATGCAGGGGAAGCGCTTCAGCTGCTAAAAAAATTAGAACAGTATGGTGTCAGCCAACTGCAGGCGGTCATTTTCACTCACCTGCACCCGGATCATGCCAGCGCCTACTTTCGCATAAAAGAAGCCTTTCCACTGAGCCGATTTTATTCAAACTGCCAGCCAATCCAGGTTAACAGGGCGCCGGACATCAGTCGCTGGATAGCCGATGATCTGCAAAACAATCCAGCCCATCAATGCCTGAATGCTGACGACAGGCTAGGCTTTGCCAACGCCGAACTGGACATTCTCTGGCCGGATAAAATCGAGGGTGATAACCTGAATTACAATTCGCTGGTTATTCATATAAAAATGAATCGGCGGGACTATTTGTTGATGGGGGATGCAGATCTTAACGTAGAAAAGAAACTATTAAACACCGATCGGCTGCCACAAAATATCGATGCGCTGGTCGTCGGGCATCACGGCTGGCATGATGCCAGCAGCGACGCACTGTTAAAGCAGCTCAAACCCTCACGGGCGATTATTTCTATCAATGCGAATAATGCCCGCGGTTACCCCCATTCATCGGTGCTGCAGCGACTGCAGCACTATGGCGTGGAGATCAGCCGAACTGACCATCATGGTGATATTCACCTGCAACAGGCATTACCTGACAGCGACGCAGAAGGAATAATTACTGAACAGCACCGCCGCGCAGTGCTTTCCCCAACGACTGATTGAGCGGATGGCTGCGTGGCAGAAACGGCAGCGCACTGCGGCGACGCACACCCAGTTGCTGGCGCAATGAGCGCAATCCGTAGTGATGCGGATTACGCTGCAACCCCTGTTTTAACAGCTGGATCGCTGCCTTGCGGTTATGCAGCTTCAACTCCGCCTGTGCCAGGTTTTCATAGATGTCCGCATCAACCACAGCGGCGGTGCGCTGCTGGTTGTGCAGCGCCCGCCGACACAGCTCAATGCCACTGGCATCACCGCGGTTCAGTCGTGCCAGGCCGTAATACGACAGATACGTGTCGCGGCAGTCATCAGATTGCGACGCCGCTTCATAGGCCGCACGAAAGCTACGCTCTGCCTGGCGCAAATGGCCATCCTGCATGGCCTGCAGGCCGCTGAAAAAATCATCACTGCATTCGTCTGGCGCTGTATCTAGCATGGTCTCAAACACGCTCTACCCCCTTGTATCAGCCCTGTACTGGCTTTGTGTCAGTTACTGCACACTGTCAATTTGATGACGTCTGTACATAATTACAAGGGTTAGAGCATAAAGCGTGCCGATTTTTACCAGGGTACCCTAGTGCAGGTAGGCGCTAATGGGTGTCGGGCTGATTTCACCTTCTGCCTGCAGCCCCAGGTACACTTCGGTGCCCGTTGGGCTGGGGCCAAAACCGGGCGAACGTGCCAGGATGCGCAGCTCTACAGGCTGGGTTCTGCCCTGCAAACTCAGCCGATGCTGGCGACTGGCCAGGCTTTTTGAATAGGGCATCTGGTATACCAGCTCGCCACCAA
>JBFFND010000169.1:0-5708 GCA_041563375.1 Gammaproteobacteria bacterium
CAGTGCAGCTGCAGCAGGCCAACCTCAAGGGCGCGAACCTGCGTCAGGCCGATCTGCGGCAGGCGGATCTAAGCGGTGCCAATCTGTCTTATGCTGAACTGGTGGGTGCGCGCCTGCAGGGGGCTGATCTGAGTCAGGCCGTTTTCGATCACGCCATCTGGGTTAATGGTGAACAATGCCTGGCCGGTTCGGTGGGAGCCTGTCTACTGCCACTGGCCGAGTAAGCCATAGTCCCTCGTAAAGCACGCCATATGAATACGGGTCAGCGGCAAGCACTTGCCGTCAGAAATCTGTCACTTCATTGGCTCGCAGCGGTTTTCTGCCATTGAAAGCCCGGTAATTTCTCCGACTTTTCTGTTCGATAATTATATAACTATTTGATAAGTAATGATTTATTTCCTGATTGTGCTGACTTGGCACAGTTGTCGCTTTATTGCTGTTCAAGACTTAATCAGGAAGCACACAGCATGCGAATTCATACCTCCACACAGGAAATGGTTAAAGACCTCAAAGAGGTTAAGGGCGTTTTTGCGAACCATGACCAACCGGCACGCAAGCAATATAACCGCGAGCTTGAACAACAGGCGCGGCTTGACCTGGCACTGACCCTGCAGATGTCGCTGGATGTGGAGTGGATGCTGAACAAGTTTATGGAACACATTCATGCCTATTTTCTGTTTGATGGCTTTGCTTATCAGTGTGCCCAGCCCGCGGTACAGATTGAGTCAGCCAGGCAGAAAGGCCATAGCTGCTCCTATCAGCTGCAGATCGAGGAGATGGATCTGGGCAGGCTGGAAGTTTACCGTGGTCGCAAGTTTGTCGAGTCCGAACTGGTGCTGCTGGAGAACCTGCTGTCAATCCTGGTGTATCCACTGCGTAATGCGCTGCAATATAAAAAAGCAAGGTTACAGGCCTATTGCGATGCATTAACCGGTATTCGTAACCGCTCTACATTTGAAGAGTCGTTCGAGCGTGAACTGCATCTGGCAAAACGTCACCAGCAGGATATCACGCTGCTGGTGATCGACATTGATCACTTTAAACAGGTAAATGACCAGCACGGGCATGCGGTGGGGGATGAGCTGTTAATCGCCGTGGCCAATCGCATACAGTCAAGCATTCGCACCACTGATATGCTGTTTCGCTATGGTGGTGAAGAATTTGTAGCGGTATTGACCAATTCCGATTGTGAGGCATCCTATGATATTGCCGAGCGTATTCTGCAATCAGTGCGGGAAATCGAGTTGCAGACCGGATCCCAGGCACTGGGCGTAACAGTGAGCATTGGCCTGGCCTGTCGGGATGCGCAGGATGATCGTCACAGCCTGTTTAACCGTGCGGATAAGGCGATGTACGCCGCCAAGCATGCGGGTCGGGACCAGATTCAGGTCATCAAACGCCAGTCATAATCTCTAAGCCGCGGTCTGGCTTTAGCGGTGTCTTTACTGTTGTTATGGAAGATGCCGAAGCCGGGCCGCTATTCATTCTGCGAATACGTTATCATCTGTGCATGGCGTTTATTCTGTTAACCCACCAGCGCGAACTTGGCAAGGCAAGTAATAGCGGGCAGCTGATTGAGCACTGCCTGCTCGATACGCAACGCATTATCTGGCATCGGACAGAGCCTGATCCGGTGTTGTTGCAGCTGATTGCCCGGCACCAGCCCACAAACCAGCTTGCGCTGGTATATCCATGCGACAAAAACCCACCGGCGGCAGACCAGCAGGCGTTCAAACACTATATTTTAATAGACAGTACCTGGCAGGAAGCACGCAAAATCTATAACCGCAGCCCCTATCTGCACTCGCTGCCCTGTGTGCAACTGCCAGTTGAGCAGGCATCCCGCTACTCGCTAAGGCGCAACCAGAAGGTGAATGGCCTGTGCACCGCCGAAACCGCTATGGCGCTGCTGGCACGTGACGGGAACCAGGCTTCGCTGGCCCGGCTAGACAAGCACTTTACTGCCTTTATCAGTCGCAGCTGAGCCTGTTCCAGCCCAGGCCCGGCTTTTGTTGATTTTGTGGCATCAATTGCGCATCATCCAGCGATGAAATTAAAACAGCTCAATCAACTCCCGCAATACCTGTACACGGCACAGGCCGTGCGCCAGCTCGACAGCCTTGCCATCAACCAGTTTAACCTCTCCGGCTATGAACTGATGAAACGTGCCGGCAAGGCACTGTTTCGCCATCTGCAAAACCGCTATCCGCTGGCAAAGAAAATCCTGCTGTTGTGTGGCTCGGGTAATAATGCCGGTGACGGCTATATAGTGGCTAAACTCGCACAGCAGGCGGGGCTGGAGGTGAGTGTGGTCAGTCTGCTTGATCCGAGAAAGCTGCAGGGTGATGCACGCACCGCCTGGAAGGACTGGCATTCGCTGAGTCATCAGCCAGACAGGTTTTCAGAGTCCCTGCTGCAGAGTGCCGATGTGGTGGTCGATGCCCTGCTGGGCACCGGCCTGGATCGGGACGTGAAAGGTGAGTGGGCAGAGATTATTAATGCGGTGAATGCCTCCTCACGCCCGGTGATTGCGGTGGATATACCCTCTGGATTGAATGCTGACACCGGGCGCATTGCCGGCACCGCAATTCAGGCCAGATCGACCCTGACCTTTATCGGTCTCAAGCAGGGACTGTTTACCCATCACGGGGTCGATTGTTGTGGTGAGATCCAGTTTGATGATCTGGGGGTGCCGGCCGAGGTGTACGAGAAGCAGCCGCCACAGGCAGAACTGCTTGACTGGTCACGCCTGCGCCTGCAGCTGAAAAACCGTCTGTACAGCAGTCACAAGCACCAGTGTGGCCATGTGCTGGTGCTGGGGGGGGATCAGGGGATGCCGGGCGCGGCGCGCATGGCCGCGGAGGCTGCACTTCGCACAGGGGCAGGGCTGGTAACCGTAGTCAGTCATGCCGCGCACACTGAAGTGTTGCTGGCGGGTCGGCCGGAGCTGATGGTGTGTCCCAGCGATGACGGCCATCTCGCCAGTGATCTGCTACACAGCGCCAGCGCGCTGGTGATTGGCCCCGGGATGAAAGACAGCGCATGGTCGCGCAATCTGCTCTCAGCGGCGCTTGACAGCCCCTTGCCCAAACTGGTGGATGCGGGTGCGCTGCGCCTGCTGAGTACAGACGATGGTCGCCGTGAGGACTGGGTTCTAACGCCTCACCCCGGTGAAGCTGCAGCACTGCTGGGTGAAACCACGGCAGATATACAGAATTCGCGTTTTACCAGCGTCGAGCTACTACAACAGGCTTTTGGTGGCCAGGTGATCCTCAAAGGCGCAGGCAGTTTATTACAGTCGCCGAATGCCTTGCCGCAACTGTGCCCTTACGGTAACCCCGGCATGGCCACGGCGGGCATGGGGGATGTCTTAAGCGGGGTGATTGGCAGCCTGCTGGCACAGGGATATGCGCCGGCAGAGGCTGCACGGTTAGGCCTGTGTATGCACAGCCTGGCCGCCGATATGGCCGCCAGTGACGGCATAGCCGGATTGCTGGCCTCTGATCTGTTTGTGCCGTTGCGCCAGCTGGTGAATGCCTGATGGCTGAGTTCAGTGTGTTTCTGGCGGATGAAAACGCGCAGCTGGCACTGGCGGCTAATCTGGCACGCCATACGCCGGCGGGTACGGTGATCTTCCTGCAGGGTGATCTGGGCACCGGTAAAACCACCCTGGTACGGGGTTTCCTGCAGGCGCTGGGGCATGTCGGTGCGGTGAAAAGCCCCACCTACACGCTGGTTGAGCCCTACCAGATCAATGGTCAGGGTATCTATCACTTTGACCTCTACCGACTGGGTGAACCGGACGAGCTGGAATATGCCGGCGGCCGTGATTATTTTGATGGTGAATCTATCTGCCTGATCGAGTGGCCGGAGAAAGCGGCGGGTTATTTGCCTGTTGCCGATGTGCTGTGCGAGCTGTCCTATGAAAACCGGGACGGGATTCAGGGGCGTGCCTGTAAGCTGCATGCAGGTACCGACAAAGGCGATAAAATCATCGCTGCATTATCTAATTAACTGCATTAGGTAATTTCGCTATCTTATTAAAATTGTTGATAAAAATTTAATTTCTTTCTTGCATTCTGCGGAAAACTTGCCAAACTACTTAAACAACAGCTTATAGATTTATGGTTTCCGCTTTGCCGCTCTATATAAATCAGGCACTTAACGCAGTGCCATAGAATTGGTGTGAACAGATCCGTGTTAGCACTCAGATGTTTTGAGGTGTGAGATGAAAAAACAGCGACGTCAATTTTTATCACAGTTAACCAGCCAGATTGCCGGGCTGGGTGCACTCGCCTCGGCGCCGGTGCTGACACAGGCGGCCGCTTCACAGGCTCATGTCAAAAACATCCGTATTTCCCGTGAATCCCATAAAACCCGTCTGGTGTTCGATCTGGATGGACCGGTGGAGCATTCACTGTTCTCTCTGCACAAACCAGAGCGCCTGGTGATCGACCTCAAACAGACCCGTCTGATGGATGCCGGCACCCTGGAAGAGCTACACAGCCGTCAGCTGAAAAGCATTCGCACCGGCGTGCGCAATGGCCATGACCTGCGCGTGGTGCTGGATCTGAAATCGCGTACTACCCCGAGCAGTTTCCTGCTGGAACCCAAAGGCAGTAGTGGCTATCGCCTGGTGATCGATGTGAAAGAAAACGGCGCCAGCTCGCAACCCGAGGTGGAACAGAAAAAGCCGCTGCGTGATGTGGTCGTGGCGATTGATGCCGGACATGGCGGCAATGACCCCGGCGCGGTAGGCCGTCAGGGTACCCGCGAGAAAGACATTACGCTGCAGGTGGCGCGTCGCCTGAAAAAGGAAATTGATGCGACCAAAGGCATGCGTGGTGAGCTGATTCGTGGTAACGATCGGTTTATGCGACTGCGTGAGCGTATCAAGCGGGCCCATGAATTAAATGCCGACCTGATGATTTCGATTCATGCCGATTCCTTCCCCGATGCCCGTGCGCGTGGCGCCTCGGTGTATGCACTGTCGGTGAGTGGCGCTTCGTCTGAATCAGCCCGGTTGCTGGCGGAAAAGGAAAACAAGGTGGATCTGCTGTTCGGTGATGTGAATATCAACCACCAGGATGAGATGGTCAAGCAGGTGCTGCTGGACCTGTCACTGACCGGCACTATTGAGTCAAGCCTGGATATTGGCGATGAAGTACTCAAGGAGCTGAGCCGTGTAGGCCGCGTGCATAAGAAAAAGGTGCAACAGGCTGGTTTTGCGGTCCTCAAGGCGCCGAATATTCCAGCGGTGTTGCTGGAAACCGCATTTATCTCCAACCCCAATGAAGAGCGCAAGCTACGCAGCAGCGCCCACCAGAGCAAACTGGCCAAGGCGATTCTGCGCGGGGTGAACGACTACTTCGCACGTAAGGCGCCGCCCGGTACCTGGCTGGCAGAAGCGCAGGATCAGTACATCATTCGCCAGGGTGATACCCTGGCAAAAATCGGTGACCGCTACCAGTTGCCGGTGTCCCATCTGCGCACCCGTAATTCACTGCGCACAGACGAGCTGCATGTGGGTAAAAAACTTTATATTCCAGTGAGTTAATTGAGTGTCTGGCGTGCCGACTGTTTGCCACTACTGGCCAGTCGCGGGCAGTGAAGTGTAAAGTCCCTCCGCAATGATCGTCGGACAGGTTTACAAAACCTGTGGGCGACGTCTGTTAAATTTCCAGTATAAAATATTCAAGTTATTGAAA
>JBFFND010000170.1:0-5688 GCA_041563375.1 Gammaproteobacteria bacterium
ATATGTAATGCATCACGCAACAGATCTGTCGTGTATAAGGGAAACTGGACGACTATGAAAAAGCGAAAACAATGGATGCCGCCGCGATTGGCCTGCAGCTATCAAGAACGAACCTTCGCTACCAGGGAACTATTGAACAGTTAGTGGTTGCTGGAGAAATTGTTCATTATATACAGTGTTTCTGAACGAATCAGGCTGAGCGGTAATGGAGTTTCCAGTTGCAGCCCGGCATAGCCCTGATCAATACGCACCACCTGGCCACTGAGGTCAAACTCCTTGCCATCAGGAAATGCAATGACTGCACGAATGCTGTCCTTGACCATAAACGCGGGATCTTCGTCAATCTTAACTTTCATACCGAATTCGGATACATCTTCGATTTCATACTGATCAATATCCACCACCAGGGAGGGGCGATATGTTTGCGGATAGGCTAGGCGAAAATACTCGCGCTGGTTGTAATCGTTCATGATTCACCCTGTGACTCTTTTTTATAATTTTATGGTTATTCATTTGTTATTGTTATTTTCAATAATTTCTGTTTACTGAAAATAGCGACAGCCCTGTATGCCGCGAAAACCCTGTGTTTATTCAAAAACGACTGAATAGCAGCAATGGCTTTACGTATTATTATCGCTTGAAACTAGACGGTTGCACCATTACCCAAATGGGTTAAAAACACGACATATAGCGTCCAATGATGAATTTATAACGAGTTTAGCCATGGATTTCCAACTATTTTATACTGAAAACTATTAATAATCGCCCGATTTTTAAAATTTCATATTAATGACCTGTTTTAAATGATTATTCATGTGGGCTGTGCTTGTTGTGCTCACTTGAGCCTATATTGCTTCATTAGCAGGAATACTGCAGGCAACACCACCAGAGTCAGCAGTGTGGCGCTGACCATGCCCCCTACCATGGGTGCGGCGATGCGGCGCATCACCTCGGAACCGGTGCCACTGCCCAGCATAATCGGTAGCAGACCGGCAATGGTCGCAAACACCGTCATCAGTATGGGGCGCACCCGCAGCAGCGCGCCGTCTATTACCGCCTCGCGTAGCTCCTGTAAACTGACCTGGCGCTGCTGTTGCGCCGCCTGTTGGTGTTTTTCCTGGTAGGCCTGGTTCAGATACACCAGCATCACCACACCAATTTCAACTGCGGTTCCCGCCAGCGCGATAAAGCCCACACCCACCGCCACCGATAGGTTATAGCCCAGCAGATACAGCAACCAGAAGCCGCCTGCCAGGGCCAGTGGCAGGGTACCCATAATCAATGCCACTTCTGAGACTTTCCTGAAGTTCATATACAGCAACAACAGGATAATACCCAGCGTTACCGGCACTACTGCGGATAAGCGCTGCTTGGCTCTGAGCATGTATTCATACTGGCCGGACCAGGCAATCGAGTAACCCGCTGGCAGCTCGAGCTGCTCGGCCACCACACGCTGCGCCTGTGCCACGTAGCTCCCCAGATCACGCCCCTGGATATCTACAAACACCCAGCCATTGGGGCGCGCGTTTTCACTTTTGATCATCGCCGGCCCCATCTCGACCTGTATACTGGCAACACTGCCCAGAGCAATACTGGCTCCATCGGGAGTTACCACTGGCAGATTTTTCAGTTGCTGCAACGAATCCCGCATATCACGTGGATAGCGGATATTCACCGGGTAGCGCTCCAGCCCTTCCACCGATTCGGTAATATTCATTCCACCCAGCGCACTGCCGACCACATCATGCACATCGGCAATATTCAGGCCGAAGCGAGCTGCGGCCCGACGATCCACATCAACGGTGATATAACGCCCTGCTGCCACTCGTTCTGCATAGGCAGAGGCCGTACCCGGCACCTGCTTGATCAGTTCTTCCAGGCGCTTGCCGATGTCCTGGATCACCGCCAGATCCGGTCCCGCAATCTTGATACCCACCGGCGTCTTTATGCCGGTGGCGAGCATATCAATGCGGGTTTTGATCGGCATCACCCAGGCATTGGTCAGGCCGGGAAAGCGAATCAGTTCATTCAGTTCCTGTTTGAGTTTTTCAGTGGTCATACCCTCGCGCCATTCGCTTTTCGGCTTGAGCTGTACCGTGGTTTCAATCATGGTCAGGGGTGCGGGGTCGGTTGCAGTATCCGCCCGACCAATTTTGCCGAATACCGTTTTAACTTCCGGCACAGTTTTAATCAGCTTGTCGGTCTGCTGCAATAGCTCCTGCGCCTTACCGATTGAGAGACCGGGATAGGTGGTGGGCATATACATTAAATCACCCTCATCCATATCCGGCATAAACTCCGAACCCAGCTGGGATAATGGCCACACGGAGACAATCACAAACAGCAGCGCCAGCAATGTAACGCTGACCGGCGCACGCAACACCAGCTTGATAAAGGGTGCATAGATGGCCTTTAATACCCGGTTAACGGGGTTTTTATGTTCGGCGATAATCCTGCCGCGAATAAAATAACCCATTAGCACCGGCACCAGGGTGATCGCCAGACCGGCTGCGGCGGCCATGGCAAAGGTTTTGGTATAGGCCAGTGGCGCAAATAATTTTCCTTCCTGGGCCTCCAGGGTAAACACCGGCATAAAACTCAGGGTAATAATCATCAGTGAATAGAAAATCGGTTTACCCACTTCACTGGCTGAATCCGCCACCAGTTGCCAACGCTGTTCACTGCTGATTTTACCGTGCTGTTGTGTAGCTCGCTCAATGTGCTTGTGCATATTTTCGATCATCACAATCGCCGCATCCACCATTACCCCCACTGCAATGGCAATACCCCCTAACGACATGATATTGGCATTCATCTGCTGCGTGTGCATGATGATAAAGGCACTGAGGATACCCAGCGGCAGTGACAGTACCAGCACCAGCGAACTGCGAAAATGAAACAGAAAAACCGCACAGATCAGCGCGACGATAATAAATTCTTCCAGCAGTTTACTGCTTAAATTATCCACCGCCCGCTCGATTAACTGCGAGCGGTTATAGGTTTCAACGATCTCGACGCCATCGGGCAAACCTTTTTTCAGGCTTTGCAGTTTGTCTTTTACGCTGGCAATGGTTTGCAAGGCATTTTCACCGTAACGCATCACCACCACTGCACCGGCCACTTCACCTTCACCATCCAGTTCGGCAATACCTCGACGCATTTGCGGCCCCACACGGATATGCGCGACATCTTCTAATAACAGCGGAGAACCGGCGTGGTTTATTCCCAGTGGAATCTGTTGCAGATCTTCAATCGACTGGATATAACCGGTGGCGCGCACCATATATTCCGCTTCCGCCATTTCAATCACCGAACCACCGGTTTCCTGATTAGCAGCCCTGATCGCATTTTTAATTCGCCCGATGGTGAGGCCATAGGCACGCAATGCATTAGGCTGCAACACCACCTGGTACTGTTTGACCATGCCACCGATGCTGGCAACTTCCGCTACACCTGGCACTGCCTGCAATTCAAATTTTAAAAACCAGTCCTGCAATGATCGCAGCTGCGCCAGATCATATCGGCCGCTTCGATCCACCAGCGCATATTCATACACCCAGCCCACACCGGTGGCATCCGGCCCCAGGCTGGATCGTGCGCTGTCGGGAAAACCGCTGGTGACCTGGCTCAGGTATTCCAGCACACGGGAACGTGCCCAGTAAGGATCTGTGCCGTCTTCAAAAATCACATACACATAGGAATCGCCAAAAAAAGAATAGCCGCGTACATTGGTCGCTTTGGGCACAGACAACATGGCACTGGTCAGTGGGTAGGTGATCTGGTCTTCCACCACCCGCGGGGCCTGTCCCGGGTAACTGGTTTTGATAATCACCTGCACATCGGACAGATCAGGAATTGCATCCAGCGGTGTGTTTTTGACTGAATAGATACCCCAGCCGGCCAGCATGATCGCCAGTAGAATCACGATCAGCCGGTTTTTTATCGACCAGTCAATGACCGCGGCAATCATTCTGCCGTCTCCGCTGCCTGCTCATCCTGCATCTGTTCAGCCGGTGGCTGCATGCGATTTAAGCTGGCCTTAAGCCCCGCTTCCGAGTCAATCAGGAACTGCGCCGAGGTCACCACACGTTCACCCTCACGTAGACCGGACTTAATTTCAATCCAGTTGCCAGATTCCAGCCCGGTCACCACCTGGCGGGGCTGGTAAATGCCCTCCGTTGTTTGAACAATCAGCCGTTGCTGGTTACCACTGCGTATCACCGCTTCGCGGGGTACACTCAACACATTGTCTACGGCACCGGCATAGATCACCACATTCGCATACATATTGGGTTTGAGCTGTTCATCGGGGTTAGCAAACTGCAACCGCACCTGCAGACTGCGGGTGGCTGCATTCAACACCGGATAAATATGTTCAACCTTACCTTCCCAGGTTTTACCCGGTTTATACATCAGGCTGACTTCTGCGCTCTGCTGTTTTTCCACCCAGTCACTCTGCCCTTCAAACACATCCGCCAGCACCCAGACACGGGATAGATCCGCCAGCGTCATCACCTGGGTCTGCGGTTGCAGGTACATGCCTTCGCGCACATTCAACATGGTGACTACACCATCCTGCGGCGCATAGATACTGATGGTATGCGGTACCCGGCGGCTGGACGTCAGCTGCCTGATCTGAGATTCACTGATACCCAGCGCACGCAGCTTGCCCTGCGCAGCATCACTTAATCGCTGGTTTGTTGAACGCAATGACTGCACATATTCCGCCATGGCATTCACCAGCTCCGGCGAATACACATCGAACAGTCGCTGACCTTTTTTAACCCGGTCGCCTTCAGCATTAACACTGAGGTTTTCAATCCAGCCATCCACCCGTAAATGAATATGACTCACCCTGGATTCATCCAGAGCGACATAACCCACGGTGTTAATCCTGCGCCACAGTTTGCCCGACTCTACTACCTGCGTGCGTACCCCCAGATGCTGCTCCACCTGAGGTGAAATACGCACCCCGTCACCGGTGGCTTTGCTATCTTCTGCATAGACTGGCACCAGATCCATCCCCATTGGCGACTTACCCGGTTGATCCCGTCGATAGGAGGCATCCATGGGTGCGACCCAGTAGAGAATTTGCTTTTCTGTCGATACTTTATCGCTGTGTTCAGGCTCATCCATGTCTGATTCAATCGGCACCAGATCCATGCCGCAAATGGGACAGCTACCCGGTTCGCCGCGAATCACATCAGGGTGCATCGGACACTGGTAATCCACATCCAGGTGCCTTGCACTGTGTTCTAATGCGGATTCGTTGTCCGACTTAATGTCTGCCTGCCAGAACAACCAGCTCGCTGTAAATCCTGCCGCAACTAACAGCAGAATCAGCAACAAAATTAAAATCAGCCGGCTGAATTTATTAAAGCGGCGAAGGCCATGCTTGTCGTCAGCACTCATAGCTCACCTCCATTAGACACAGCAGAGATAAACTCGAGAGAGTTAAATAGTGTTGATATTAAAATTTTCATCGAACGAACCTTCACAGTAAAGCACAGAAAAGCCTGCAAGTAGGATTGCAGTAACGGGTGTGAGGCTCGTTTAAATTAACAGGACAGTGTTAAGACTTAAGGGAGGTCGGCTGATTTGCCGATAGTGACGATCATGATAGCGCAGGCTGACAACATCACGGCTCTGTGCAGTATCCGTCTGCAATTCAAAACTGGCGGGATAAAA
>JBFFND010000171.1:0-5677 GCA_041563375.1 Gammaproteobacteria bacterium
GCCCATGCCATGCTGACCCGTCAGGGTGACGACAGTTTTCTGGTGAGTGTACGGGCACCGCTGAACAATAAAACCGGCGCCGATGAATTATGCCGCCAGTTTGAAACCGGTGGCGGACGCAAGGCCGCAGCGGGGATTAACCGTTTACCCGTGAGTGATTACGATCACTTCCTGCATAAATTCACTGAAGCCTTTTGTTAAAAGATTAACGCCAACAACGCGAAAGCCGCGAATGAACGCAAATGCTTAATAAAATAATATTTTAATTGCGTTTATTTGCGTACATTCGCGTTGTTCGCGTTTTCTTTTAAAAACCCACTCGCGGAATACCATACTTCCGTACATAAAAAAGCCCTGACAGTTTTTCTGTCAGGGCTTTTTATACAACGGGAAACGCTTGAAGCTTATTCGTAGGGGTTACGCAGCACAATGGTTTCATCACGCTCCGGGCCGGTTGAAATAATATCAATGGGCACACCCACGACTTCTTCCAGCCGATTCAGATAACTCAGCGCATTCTGTGGCAGCTCATCCTTGCTGCGCACGCCTACGGTTGATTCATCCCAGCCGGGCATTTCTTCAAACACCGGTTCGCACTGCTCGATCGCGTCGGCGCCGATTGGCGGTATTTGCAGAATGTCGCCCTTGTAGTTATATGAGGTACAGATCTTCAGGGTTTTCAGACCATCCAGTACATCCAGCTTGGTAATACATAAACCGGAAATACTGTTCACCTGTGCCGCACGGCGCAATGCAACCGCATCGAACCAGCCACAACGTCGACTACGTCCGGTGGTCGCACCAAACTCGTGGCCTTTCTCGCCCAGGCGCTGACCGATGTCATCAAACAGCTCAGTGGGGAAAGGACCGGCACCGACACGTGTGGTGTAGGCCTTGGTAATACCCAGGATATAATCCAGGTCACGGGGACCCACACCGGAACCGGTACAGGCACCGCCGGCAGTACAGTTGGATGAGGTGACATAGGGATAGGTACCCTGATCGATATCCAGCAGTGTGCCCTGTGCACCTTCAAACATGATATTGGCACCGTTTTTACGCAGGTTGGACAGAATGTCCGGAATGTCAGCGATCATGCCGATAATTTTATCGCGCATGCCCATGATTTCATCCAGTACCGTCTGGTAATCAACTGCATCTACTTTAAAGTAATGCACCAGTGCGTGGTTGTGGTATTCCATCACTTCTTTGAGTTTTTCCGCAAAGCTGTTTGCATCGAGCAAATCACCTACGCGCAAACCGCGGCGCGACACCTTGTCTTCATAGGCCGGACCAATACCACGACCGGTGGTACCAATCGCTTTTTTACCACGGGCAATTTCCCGCGCCTGGTCCAGCGCCACGTGATAGGGCATAATCAGCGGGCAGGCTTCAGAAATTTTTAAACGCTGGGTAGCCGGCACGCCCTGCTTTTCCAGCATATTGATTTCTTCAAACAGCGCCGCAGGTGAAAGTACCACGCCGTTACCAATCAGGCACATGACGTTGTCACGTAATACCCCGGACGGCACCAGATGCAGCACGGTGGTTTTGTCACCAATCACCAGGGTATGGCCCGCATTGTGACCACCCTGAAAACGAACCACGGCAGACGCGCGATCGGTTAATAGATCGACAATCTTGCCTTTGCCTTCGTCGCCCCACTGGCTTCCAAGTACAACTACATTCTTACCCATTCACTTATGCCTTTATTGATGTTGACTGTTTGCATGCCGCATTCAATCGAGCTGCATCATTTCGTTACCTGCCGTCTATAAGCATGGGTATTGAAATAATGCGTTGGTTAAAAATTAATTTTTAGTCAATCCTGCGTCAACTGATGCGACGCTTATTTAACAACCCATTCGCCGTCTACATTAATCAATGCACGATTACAGCCCAGCTCACTGGCATCACCCTGCTGTCCCGGCAGCGACTGAATGACCGTTTCTCCCTGCGCGCGCAGATTGCGGATTTTGACCCACAGCGCGGCATCGTCCTGTGCAGTGGATAACGCCGGTGCCAGAATCGCGTCGCCACTTAAACGGTTAGAAGTATAGTTCGACAGGTTAAGCAGGGTTTTTAAATCGGTGCTGAAGCCGGTGGCCGGGCGGGCACGACCAAACACCTTGCCAATGTCATCATAACGACCACCACGGGCTATTTCCTGGCCTTCGCCGGTGGTGTAGGCAGCGAACAGTAAACCGGTGTGGTAGTGATAGCCGCGCAGCTCGGATAAATCAAAATGAATACATACATCGCTGACACGTGTTTTAAATAAATCCACCGCCTGTTGCAGATAACTCAGTGCAGCTTTCACTTCATCGTCTGCCTCGGCAAAGGCTTCACTGGCACGTTGCAGGCATTCTTCGCCACCGTGCAGTTCCGGCAACAGGTTGAGCATATCTGCAATCGGCTGCGGCAGCTGCTGTTGCTGAATAAATGCCTGTATTTCAGGAATGGCCTTACGCTGCATCATTTCAAACAGCGCTGCTTCCTGTTCACGGCTAAAGCCGGCCTGCCGGCTCAGACCACGATAGATACCGACATGGCCGATATCAATATACAGGGTATCGATATTGGCGGCGTTCAGGGTTTCCACCATCAGGCACAATACTTCTACATCGCTTTCTATGCCGCCATGTCCATAGAGTTCAACCCCGGCCTGAAACGGGCTGCGGCTGCTACCAAAACCATCGGACATGGTGTGCAGCACCGTACCCATATAACACAGGCGACTGGGCGCCTCGGTTTTCAGGCGATGCGCATCAATGCGCGCAACCTGTGGTGTCATATCCGCACGCAGCCCCATGGAACGACCGGTCAGCTGGTCGATCAGTTTGAAGGTCTGCAAATCCAGATCATAGCCGGTGCCGGTTAACAGCGACTCCAGGTACTCGATCATCGGTGGCATCACCAGCTGGTAACCCCAGCTTGCATACATATCCAGCAGCTGCCGACGTAACGACTCAAGTCGCGCGGCATCTTCCGGCAGGGCTTCTTCTATGCCCTGGGGTAATAACCAGTGATTGTTTGTAACGCCCTTTTTTATCATGTGTAAATCACGCTTTTCTAAATCGGTTTATCGCATCAGGTACAGCAGTATGACGCCAAGCAACATACTGGCCATGCCAATCATGCGTAAGCTTCTATCCGGCAACTGGGCCGCCTGCAACATGGTACTACGCCAGTTTTTCGGACTGATAAACGGCATAATGCCTTCAATTACCAGCACCAGTGCTAACGCACTCAGTAAATCGCTCCAGGCTATCATTGTTCACTCATCGTTGGCTGTTTAGCCGCACTGTCACAGCTGCGATTGATGTCGAATTCGCATCCTGCCCCTCACGAAATACCACATGTCCTTACGCATAAAAAAGCCGGACGGATTGGCCCGGCTTTTTTGTACTGACATACAATTACTGTTTTGTGCCTGCCGGATTCTTCAGGTATCTAAAGAACTCTGAATCAGGTTCAATCAGCATCAGGTCGCCCTTGTTCGCGAAGGTATTTTTATAGGCTTCCATACTTCTATAGAAACGATAAAAGTCACGATCACGATTATAGGCTTTGGCATAAACCTCGGCTGCCAGCGCATCACCCTCACCGCGAATCGACTGTGCGTCACGATAGGCTTCTGCCACCAGTACACGGCTTTGTGCATCGGCATCGGCGCGAATACGGGTTGCCATTTCTTCACCCTTGGAGCGGTTTTCACGGGCTTCCCGTTCACGCTCTGTGCGCATACGCGCGAACACGTTCTGGCTGATCTTGTCCGGAAAGTCGACTCGCTTGATGCGCACATCCACAATCTCGATACCGAACTCATCGGTTTTTGCGTCGATATTGCTACTCAGTACACGCATGATCTGCGAACGATCCTGTGCAATCACTTCCTGCACGGTGCGTTTGGCAAATTCATTACGCAAGCCGTCATCCACCATGCGATAAATTAATGAGGCTGCGTTCTGTTCACGACCACCCGAGGTGGAGGTATAGAACTTGGCTTCATCGGAAATACGCCACTGCACAAATGAATCCACCACCATGTATTTCTGTTCCTTGGTCAGGAACGGCACAGGGCGCTGGTCGATGGTCATGGTGCGTCCATCAAGTTTTTTCACTTCGTTAAACGGAAACGGCAGTTTGACATGCAGACCGGGTTCAAAACCGGTTTTTTCAATCTTGCCGAAAGCCATTAAAATCGCTTTTTCACGCTCATCCACAAAGAAGGTGCAGGTGTAGGCAACAATAGCGATAACGACTGCAATAATCCCAATCAGCTTATTCATTATCTGGTCTCCCTGCTACGCGAATCACGGTTTCTTAAATCATCAACATTGAAATCAATGTTGCGCGACTGATCCGTGGTGCGACCGGTGCTGGCTGTGCCATCGCGGGTCACTGAGCGATTTTCCAGTATCTTGTCCAGCGGCAGATACATCATATTATTACCGCCTTCTACATCAACCATCACCTTATTTGCCTGTGACAGTACTGACTCGATGCTCTCCAGGTAAATACGGTCACGGGTTACCCCGGGCGCCTTGCGGAATTCTTCATAAAGCTTGTTGAATCGTTGTGCATCACCTTCTGCACGAGATACCATCTCCTGCTTATAGGCATTGGCTTCTTCCAGCATCTCCGCAGCACGACCACGTGCCCGTGGCAGGATTTCATTGCGATAGGCTTCTGCCTGGTTTTTCAGTTTCACCTCGTCCTCTTTCGACTGGGTTACATCATCAAACGCGGCTTTTACCGGCTCCGGTGGCTTGGCTTCCTGCATATTAACGCGGATGACACGAATGCCTGCGTCATAGCTGTCCAGCACTTCCTGCAATGTATTCTGGGTGCTCAGTGCAATGTCTTCACGGCCATCACCGAACACATAATCCATGGTGCTTTGACCGACATGCTGACGCAGGCCGCTTTCAGTGGCATTGGTTAGTGAGGTCACCGGGCTGCGCAGGTTAAACAGGAATTTTTCTGCTTCGGCAATCTGGTACTGCACGGTGATTTCAATATCAATAATGTTCTGGTCCTGAGTCAGCATGGTGCTTTTGTGTGCATATTCCTGAATATTGCTCACATCCACTTTCAATACTTTCTCAATCGGGGGAGGAAGGTGCCAGTGCAGGCCGGATTCGACAGTGTAGACGTGCTCACCAAAACGCAGCACCACGCCGCGTTCTGCTTCGCCAATTTTATAGGTGCCGGTGAGAGCCCAGATAATCAGGCCAATCACTACCAGTGCAATAATACCTGCAGAGCCGGGACCCGAGCTGTTGCGCCCGCCGCCTGAGCCGGATCCACCGAACAGGCCGTTCAGCTTTTTCATGAATTTGTTGAAAACTTCATCAAGATCCGGTGGACCCTGATTATTTCCACGATTGCCCCATGGGTCTTTGTTGTTTCCACCCGGCTCATTCCAAGCCATTAGCGACTCCAGCGTTTGCTTATTGAAAGATTGCGGATTGTAACCCGTCTGTAGCGGAAACAGAAGACCGACTCGCGCCTGTGACCCGCCAATTTTACCGCGACGCGCAGACTATTCGTTGCTGGCGCGCATCCAGTCTTCCTGTGGCGCCTTATAGTCGGCGGGCAACACCAGATGCTGCGGCACAGACTCGCGACTCACCATCTGCATCAGGTCCCGATAGGACACATTGAGCTGCAA
>JBFFND010000172.1:0-5670 GCA_041563375.1 Gammaproteobacteria bacterium
GGCCGGGGGAAATCATAATACGCTCGGGTTGAAGTTGTTCAATTTGCGCCAGCGTAATCTGATCATTTCGATGCACCTGCACATCGGCACCCAGCTCTCCCAGGTACTGCACCAGGTTGTAGGTGAATGAATCATAGTTGTCGATCATGATCATCATAAGGTGGTCTTCTCCACTTTTGCCTGCAGGCGTTGCAGCATTTCCTGCGTCTGCCGCAACTCTTTCAACAGCTCGTCTTTATTCACCGGCTGACGCAGATCGTCCAGCTGGGCCTGCTTGGCCTCATCCAGATTATTCAGTACCACGGCAATAAATAAATTAATCACCACAAAGGTTCCAACCACCACAAAGCTGACAAAAAAGATCCAGCTATAGGGGTTCATTTCCATCGCGGTATACATCACATCGGTCCAGTCTTCCAGGGTCACCACCCGGAACAGGGTCAGCAATGACAGCCCAAGCGTGCCCCAGAGTTCCGGATCATGCTCGTTGTAAAGATGGAAGCCCGCCACTGCATAGATATAAAAAATAACACTCATCAGCAACACCACATGCATCATACCCGGCAGTGACTTGACCAGCGTGGTAACAATCAGGCGCAACTCGGGGATTGCCGAAATCAGTCGCATCACCCGCAGCAATCGTGCCAGACGCGCAATCATCGCGAACTCACCGGTACCAGGCATCAGTGATAGCAGTACCACCGAAAAATCAAACAGATTCCAGCCCGAGCCGAAATAGCGGGAAAACTGCGGCGCTACCGCAATGATTTTCATCACTGCCTCGACAATAAACACCAGCAATATAAACTGGCTTGTATACTCCATCAGCGTACCGTACTCAGCCAGCCAGTGACTGGAGGTCTCCATACCGAGGATAATGCCGTTTAATACAATCAGACCAATAATGGTTTTTTCAAATAGCGCATGCTGAACCACTCGTGCACAAAACGCTCTCATCTAAGCTGCTCCACAAAAGCCCGTAAAAGGCGATACACACACTGGTCTAACGATGTGACCCATCTAAACCGGCTTCCGCCATAGCCACGGCACGGAACACCGCTCGCCCCTTGTTCATGGTTTCTGCCCATTCATTTTCCGGCACCGAATCATATACGATTCCCGCGCCGGCCTGAATATGTAATGTTTTATCCTTGATCACTGCGGTGCGAATCGCGATGGCCGTATCCATATTGCCATTCCATGACAGATACCCCACTGCACCTGAATAGATACCCCGCTTCACCGGCTCCAGCTCGTCGATGATTTCCATTGCCCTCACCTTGGGCGCACCGCTGACCGTACCCGCCGGGAAAGTGGCACGTAACACATCCATCGCATTCATACCGGACTTGAGCTCCCCCACCACATTGGACACAATGTGCATCACATGGGAGTAACGTTCGATAATCATTTTATCGGTTAATTCAACACTGCCGATTTCACTCACCCGACCCGCATCATTGCGACCCAGGTCAATCAGCATTAAATGCTCGGCCAGTTCCTTGGGATCCGCCAGCAGTTCTTTTTCCAGCGCCAGATCTTCTGCCTCATTTGCACCCCTGGGTCGCGTACCGGCAATCGGACGCACCGTCACCTGATCATCCTCAAGGCGC
Source organism: Gammaproteobacteria bacterium (assembly GCA_041563375.1). GTDB lineage: Bacteria > Pseudomonadota > Gammaproteobacteria > SZUA-229 > SZUA-229 > SZUA-229. The sequence goes on from JBFFND010000172.1 coordinate 1,614, forward strand.
ACCAGAATTTCCGGCGATGAACCCACCACATGGTGGTCGGCCAGATTCAGATAATACATATAGGGTGAAGGGTTCAGACTGCGCAATGAACGATACAGGTCCAGCGGCTCGGCATTGAAGGGGATCGACATGCGCTGTGACAATACCACCTGCATCACATCACCATCGATAATATATTGCCGAGCCCTGGCGACCGCCTGCTTGAAACCATCTTCGGTAAAGCCGGAAATAAAATCGCCTTCATTGACTTCAACGCGTTTTGCCGATGGCTGATAGCTCGGCACATTCTGCCGCAACTGCTTCTCCAGTTGTGCTATCCGCAACTGCCCCCTGGCATAGGCATCCTCGTCCTGCGGTTTCACCATGACAATAAAATACAATTTACCGCTGAGGTTATCGAACACCACCACTTCTTCCGACAGCATCAGTAAAATATCCGGGGTGTTTATTGCATCCGGTTTTTCTGTGCCCGCCAGTTTTGGCTCGATATAACGAATGGTGTCATAACCAAAATAACCCACCAGCCCACCGGTAAATCGCGGCAGCCCTTCAATATCCGGCACATTGAATTGCGCCTGATAGTCCTCGATCCAGGCCAGTGGATCGTCCACCTCAAACTGTTGTGGTTGTGCACCATCCTGCTCGATGACAATGCGTTTGCCATACACTTTAATGCGCTTTTCACAGGGCAGACCGATAATCGAGTAACGTCCCCATTTTTCGCCACCGTGCACCGATTCGAATAAATAGGAATAAGGCGCATTGGCCAGCTTAAGGTAGGTGCTTAAGGGGGTGTCCAGATCCGCCAGTACTTCATGTACCAGCGGAATATGGCTGTAGTTTTGCTGTTTCAGTTGTTCAAATGTTGCTTGGCTTAAATGCAGTGGTGTCATGATTTTTTCCACACAGGTTTAGATACTCGGCGATTGTTGAGGTAAATAATTACCATCGCCAGTGGGTATATAAACGCAGGTCGGTTTTGCGGAAATAAATCATGATTTTCCTATTTACTCAAGCCGTATCAGGTTCAGCACATCAAGTCCGGGCCTGACCCCAGTCAATCAGCTGTTTAATTTCGTCCATACGATCCACCACCGCATCAGGATGATAGTCACGAATGTCCTCGCCGTGATTATAGCCGTAGGACATGCAGATAATCGAAAACCCAGCAGCCCGCGCAGCCTTTACATCGGACATGGAGTCACCCAGCATCAGCGAATTCTGCGGCAGCACTGCCAGCTGTTCAGCAGCATGTAACAATGGCATCGGATCCGGCTTCTTCTTCTCCAGCGTGTCGCCACAGATGACAATTTCAAAGTAATCGGCAATACCCAGGTCCTTCAGAATCGGCAGGGTAAACTGGGCAGCCTTATTGGTTACACAGCCGATTTTTACATCGGTTGTGCGCAAAAATTCCAGCGCCTCCTTCACACCCGGATACAGGCAACTGCGCTTCGAGGTATTCTCTGCATAGAGTGCATTAAAAATCGGCATGGCTTTTTCAAACAGCGCTTCATCAGGTTCGCCATTCAGGTCATTAATCAGACCCCTGCACACCAGACGCTCAACACCATTACCCACCCAGTGGCGTACACGTTCTTCACCACGCACCGGCATATCCAGTGCTTTCAACATCTCATCAACACAGTAGGCCAGATCCGGCACACTGTCGACCAGGGTGCCGTCTACATCAATCAGCACCATCTCAGGTTTCTTCATCATTCTATTCAAATCTCAGGGGACAGGTTGTGTGCTGCCGGGCATCTCTGCCAGCAGCACACTTATTCTTATGCTTTGGCTAACTCATCACGCATCTTGCCAATCACTGTGTCATACACATTGGCATCCGCGTCGTTTTTAGCATTGAAAATCGCCGAACCTGCAACAAACGTATCGGCACCTGCCGCAGCAATTTCGCGAATGTTATCCACCTTAACACCGCCATCGATTTCCAGGCGAATGTCATAACCCGATGCATCGATCAGCTTGCGCGCTTCGCGCAGCTTGTCCAGTGTGCCGGGAATAAACGACTGACCACCAAAACCCGGGTTTACCGACATCAGCAGAATCATGTCGACCTTGTCCATCACGTATTTCAGGCAATCCAGCGGAGTGGCCGGGTTGAACACCAGACCCGATTTACAGCCCAGCTCACGGATCATCTGCAGGCTGCGGTCAATGTGCTCGGAGGCTTCCGGGTGAAAGGTAATATAACTGGCACCGGCTTCCGCAAAATCAGGAATGATCCGGTCAACCGGCTTAACCATCAAATGCACATCAATTTCTGCGGTAACACCGTGCTTGCGCAACGCATCACACACCAGCGGGCCAATGGTCAGATTGGGCACATAATGGTTATCCATTACGTCAAAGTGCACGATATCCGCACCGGATTTGATCACATTGTCGACTTCTTCGCCCAGACGCGCAAAGTCAGCAGATAATATAGATGGAGCGATTTTGAAATCAGCCATGTTAACTTCCTCAGCAAAAGCCTAAAAATAAGCCGCACACTTTACCTGATACTGCGTGAGTTTTCAGCTTAATCAGTACTTTTCTGCGCCGCGCAGGCTGCGGGTGCGCCTTCTGAAGAGCGCGCAACCCGGACGACCAGCCCGTACACAAGTGGTGGTTTACCCCCTGTGACACCGGTAAATTCCCCCTGTTCAGACCTCAATACGTATTTGCCAGCACCTGCAACAACACCCCATACGACACCAGTACCAACTTTAAGTGATTGATTATATTTGATTTTTTACAGCAAATAAGTCACCTGAAGGCGCATATAAGAAAATCTTGATTTACATCACTCGCCCGCTCTGCGAAAATCGGCCTGCTAAATTAACAATTCGTGTAACAAACACGACCAGGAGAACTCAATGAAAAAGCACGTATTATCTCTGCTGGCAGCTTCAGTTATGGCGGTTTCTGCTCCTTCTGCAATGGCAGCAGGTGACGCGGCCGCAGGCAAAGCCAAAGCAGCCAGCTGTGCAGCCTGTCACGGTGCGGATGGTGTCAGCAAGATTCCAACTTATCCGAACCTGAAAGGCCAGAAAGCGGCATATCTTGAAAAGCAGCTGAAAGCTTTCAAAGCGGGCACACGTACTGACCCAACTATGAATGCAATGGCCAAGCCTCTGTCAGATGCCGACATTGCGAACCTGGCAGCTTACTACTCAAGCCTATAATCAGACTTGTTAAGCCGACCTGTAAAAAAGCCTGCTGGTAGCTTAATCGGCGGGCTTTTTTTATGCCTGCTGACCAGCAGTATCAGTCTGGCAAACCCTGCCAGACCCCTTCTGGTGCGCGACCAGAACCCGTTTGCCCTGATTTACGGCCTGCCCCACGCCACCGCCGCGCGCCTGCCTGACACCTCGCAGCAAGGCTGGGTGTTCTCGCTTAACGGCAGTAACCAGTTGATTAACCACAGCTCACAGAATACTGAATTGCTGGTTGACCTGGAAACCTGGCAGCTCAACATTTTTTATGACTACAGTCTTAACGATAACTGGCTGCTACGCATTCAGTTACCGCTGATTGCGCATGGTGGCGGTTTTATGGACTCGACCATCGACCGCTTTCATGAGATTACCGGCCTGCCACGAGATATTCGCCCGGCGTTTGAGGATAATCAGATACAGATCAGCTACAGCGAAAACCTGGTCAATTTACTGGAGATCAACCAGCGACAGAAAGGCCTCGGCGATATTGCATTACAACTGGGCTGGCAGGCAGGCAAATCTGCCGAACGCGCCCTCAGCCACTGGATCAGTCTTAAACTGCCCAGTGGAGACAGTGACAAGCTCACTGGCAGTGGTAGCACCGACATTGCCCTGTGGTCCGCGCTGGATTATCGCCTGTCCACTGCCAGCTGGTTTTATGGCCAGGCGGGTTTACTCTATATGAGCAGCAGCGAGGTGCTGCAACATCGCCAGAATAACTGGGCCGGTTTTGCAACCACGGGCATCGCATACGAGGCATGGCCCGACATCGAACTGAAAGCACAATTTGATATACACAGCGCACTCTATGACAGTAAGCTCAAATACCTGTCGGA
>JBFFND010000173.1:0-5636 GCA_041563375.1 Gammaproteobacteria bacterium
AACAGGATAAACGAGACATTGAGCCCCTGGTAATCCACCGGTGTGTCCTTAATGGTGACGATAGATGAAATCTGCTGTGACAGGCCAATCAGTTTATGACCTTCATGCAGGGCGGTACTGATGTCGTTTACCAGTATCTGAACCGCAGCATGTCGGTTGCCCTGTGCGAGTTTGAGCAGGGCAGCCCTGATGTCGTCGTTGTTGTAGATATCCTTTTCCAGATCATGGCTGAATATTTTTACACTTTGCAGGGTGTTCGCGGTTTGTTCAAGCACAGCTTGCGTAATCTCGTTGGCTGATTCCAGCCGAAGATCATCATCAATATTTCCCTGACGTTCGAAATTTGTAAAGTCTATTATGGCCATTGATACAGTCGCTAGTCGTGGTTGTTGGTCATTGCTCTTTAGTCGATAGTCACAGGTATTATAGCTCAAGTTGCATGGTCTGATGCGGTATGCCGGCATCCATAAATTCATCTGAAATTGACACAAAACCGTGTCTGGCATAGAAGGGCATAGCCGTTAACTGTGCATGCAGTGTTACCCGCATTAGCAGTTGTTCCTGTGCGTACTCAACGAGCTGTTTGATCATGGCCGAACCTATGCCCTGGTTGCGGTGTGCCCTCAATACCGCCATACGGCCAATATGGCCATCAGCGGTTATACGTGCGGTGGCAATCGGTTTGCCATTATTGTCAGTCACCAGTACATGTGTACAGTTAGCATCTGTTTCATCCCATTCCAGATTTTCCGGTACTTTCTGTTCTTCGATAAATACCGTGCGGCGGATGTCGCTCAGGCGTTCTGCATCATTGTTCCAGTCAGTGAGTTTTAAATGGTATTGCATAACTACTCTTGTAAATACAGGCTGCCCTGATTATAAAGTGCGAGCAGCAATTGCTGTTCAGTATAGTCAGCTGCCTGAAGAAAATCGGCGCTGATCTCACGTTGATCACAGAGTTTCTCGGCAAAGGCCGGAGTAACAGTGTAATCCTCACCATCAATAAATAACAGGCATTGTTGTTCTGTCAGATTGTAGGCAAATCGGCTGGCGGGATGACGATAGAGTTGTGCGCCGTATTGCATCTCGGCAAGCAGCTCGGCCATGTCCCGCATGGCTTCCTCGGGCGGCTCCCTGTGCTCGCTCTTCGGGTCGCTCATATAGCGCCCGAACCAGCGGCGTATTTCCGGGTGATCTACTTTAAGGTACTGAGCAAAAATATTCCTGACACGGGTGATCGCATCATCGGTAATTTCAGCAGAATGCGCCTGCGGTGTGAGGTCTGCATCCTGGTAAGTGAGTTTGGGTGACAGCTGATGACTGATGTGTTCGATAAAATCGTTGAGTAAATCGGCATGACTCACTGCACGATAGCCCACCGAAAAACTGATACTCTCACCCAGCGAGACACCGTGGTGGGACACATTGGGTGGTATATAAATCATATCACCGGGTTCGAGTATCCATTCCTGTTCAGCATTAAACTCTTTCTGGATACGTAGCGGCGTATCGGCTACCTGGTTGTCTTCAGTAACTTCGGCGTGGCTGATCTGCCAGCGGCGTTTGCCGCTGCCCTGTATAATAAACACATCATACAGGTCAAAGTGTGGGCCAACTGAACCCTGATCTGCTGCATAGCTGGACATCAAATCATCAAAGCGCCAGTCCGGTATAAAACGAAAGCAGTCCGGTAACCAGGCCAGTTCAGGAATGACTTTTTCCAGGTCGTTAATGGCCAGTGTCCAGTGGCTTTCAGGCAGCTCGGCAAAGGTATTCTCATCCATCGGCCCGAAGATGGGCTGCCACGGGTGCTCACCGTGTTTTTCCATAATGATGCGTGAGTTTACCTCTTCTTCGCAGGCCAGGCCTGCCAGTTCATCGGCACTTATCGGGCACTGGAAATCGGGAAAGGCTTTGCGTACTACCAGTGGTTTCTTTTGCCAGTAGTGCTTTAAAAAATCTTCGACAGACAGATCACCCAGTGGGTTGATGGTTGGATTCATGATTGGGCTTTTCAGGGTGGGGTTAATGGCGTGTTTGATATACGGTGGATCCACTTCGTTTGATCCACCCTACGTGATGAGTATACGCGCCTGGCGTAGGGTGGATCAAGCGCCAGCGGATCCACCTTATTCCCATACAATTCCTCGGATATTGCTGGGTTCTGTGATTCCCCAGTCTGTGTCATACCAGCCGCGTTTCAGGGCCAGCTTAAACGAGCTGTATCTCCATTTGCGTGGATATTTCACGTAGCCATGTTTTACCGGGTTGTAATGAATATAATCCATGTGATTTTGCCAGTCCTGCTTGCTGCGGATGGTATGTTCCCAGTAGCGCCTTTGCCAGACCCGTTTTTCCTGTCGATGATTGCGCCGAGTTTCGATTTTTGTGGCGACATAGTGTTTAATCAGTCGCCAGCGTAATGCGTAATTAGTGTTGTCTTCTGGCAGTTGCCAGATAGTGTGCAGGTGGTCTGGCAGGACAACGATGGCTTCTATGTTGAATGGATGTTGTTGCTTAACGTGCTTGAAGGCGGCACGCAGGTGGTTGATATTGGTTTCATTGGCAAAGTAGGGGATTCGTTGCCAGGTGACCAGGGTGAAAAAATAACAGCCGCCATTGGCATAGCTTCTCAGATAGTTGCTCATAATTAACAGTCCGTTGCTTTATGATATTTTGTTGTGGTAAACGGTGGATCCACTTCGTTTGATCCACCCTACGAGACGCTGTTGTAGGGTGGTATCAAGCGTCAGCGGATCCACCAGCTTTCGTTTTAAATTTTCCGCGCCTGTTCCACCGCATTGCCGATGTAATTCATCGGTGTCATATTAATTAACAGGTCCTTGCCTTCCTGGGGCATGTCCAGGTTTTCGACAAACTCGCGCATGATCTGCTGGTTCACTTTTTTACCGCGGGTGAGTTCCTTGAGTTTTTCATAGGGCTTTTCGATGCCGTAACGGCGCATCACGGTTTGAATGGGTTCCGCCAGTACTTCCCAGTTGGCATCCAGCTCTGCTTCAAGTGCTGCGGGGTTGATTTCCAGTTTATTCAGGCCACGCAGCATTGATGAGTAGGCGATGGTTGAATGGGCAAAGCCCACACCCAGGGTGCGTAATACGGTGGAGTCGGTGAGATCCCGTTGCCAGCGGGAAATCGGCAGTTTCATGCTGAGGTGGCCAAACAGTGCATTGGCAATGCCCAGGTTACCTTCGGCATTTTCAAAGTCGATGGGGTTGACCTTGTGCGGCATGGTGGATGAACCGATCTCGCCGGCAACGGTTTTCTGTTTGAAATAACCCACCGAGATATAGCCCCAGATGTCACGGCTGATATCAATCAGAATGGTATTGAAACGAGCGATGGCATCGAACAGCTCCGCCATATAATCATGTGGCTCGATCTGGATGGTGTAGGGATTAAAATCAATGCCCAGTGATTCAATAAAGTTCTGCGAGAAAGCTGCCCAGTCCAGGTTCGGGTAGGCAGACAGGTGTGCATTGTAATTGCCTACCGCGCCATTGGCCTTACCCAGTAACTTTACCTCTGCAACAGTCGTCCGCTGTTTCTGTAAACGGTACACCACATTTGCCAGTTCCTTGCCCATGGTGGTGGGCGAGGCGGGCTGGCCGTGGGTTTTGCTGAGCATCGGCTGCTCGGCATATTCCAGCGCCAGCGCCTTCATTTTTTCGATGATTTCGTCCATCTGCTTCAGCAGCACCTGGTCACGACCCGCTTTTAACATCAGCGCATGGGACAGGTTATTAATGTCTTCCGAGGTGCAGGCAAAATGAATGAACTCGGAGACGGCTTCCAGCTCGGCATTACCGGAAATTTTTTCCTTGAGGAAATACTCGACCGCTTTCACGTCGTGGTTGGTGGTACGCTCGATGTCCTTAACCCGCTGTGCATCTTCTACACTGAAGCCGGTTTCGATGCTGTCCAGCAATGCACTGGCCCCAGCGCTGAGGGCAGGGACTTCGGCAATCGCGGCTTCACTGGCCAGCGCCTTGAGCCAGCGGATTTCGACCAGGACACGGTGGCGAATCAAACCGTATTCGCTAAAGATCGGCTGGTATTCGGTGGTTTTGCTGCCATAGCGGCCATCTACCGGAGAAATTGCGGTGAGTTCAGTGAGTTGCATAAAATTCAGTCTTTATCGTCTTTAATATAGGAAAAATCGTCGGCTAAATCGGGTAAAATCCGCTGTTGATTCTAATCGCTGCAATCATCTGCTGCACAGGCAGCATAAACCACAGGTGTCGCGGCGCAGCAATTATACAGTCACAGCGGATATTGAGCCAACGGCACAGCCGTTATTTTGCGACGGCCATTGATTACGGGAGTTAACATGAGCGAATTTCGCATCGAGAAAGACAGCATGGGCGAGCTACAGGTGCCTGCCAATGCCCTCTACGGGGCGCAGACACAACGCGCAATCAATAACTTTCCGGTAAGCGGGCTGGTGGTGCCACGGGGCTTTATCCAGGCGCTGGGGCAGATCAAGGCGGCCTGTGCCCAGGTTAACTGTGATCTGGGAGAAATGCCCAGGGAGCAGGCGGATGCGATTATTGCGGCGGCGAAGCGGGTCAGCGATGGCGAGTTTGATGCGCAGTTTCCCATCGATATCTTCCAGACCGGCTCGGGCACCAGCACCAATATGAATGCCAACGAGGTGATCGCGCACCTGGCCAGCGAGGCCTCAGGACTGGATATCCATCCCAATGATCATGTCAATATGGGGCAGAGCTCGAATGATGTGATCCCCACAGCAATTCATGTCAGTGCCAGTCTGCAGCTGGTGAACCACCTGTTACCGGCACTGAACCAGCTCAAACAGAGCATTGATCACCGCGCGTCGGAGTTGAAACAGGTAATCAAGACCGGGCGCACCCACCTGATGGATGCCATGCCGGTCAGCCTGGGACAGGAGCTGGGCGGCTGGTCGGCGCAAATCGGGCTGGGTATCGAGCGCCTCAATGACTGCCTGCCACGCATCTCGGCACTGGTGCAGGGGGGCACGGCGGTGGGTACCGGCATCAATGCACATGCGGAGTTCGCGCAGCGCTTTGCCAAGCAGATCAGCAAGCAGACAGGCCATGCATTCAGCAGCAACCCGGACAAGTTTGAAGGCCTGAGCACACAGGACGCAGCGGTGGAACTGAGTGGCCAGTTAAAAACCGTGGCGGTGAGCCTGATGAAAATCTCAAATGACCTGCGCTGGATGAATTCCGGCCCGCTGGCGGGGCTGGGTGAAATCGCGCTGCCCGCACTGCAGCCGGGCAGCAGTATTATGCCGGGCAAGGTGAATCCGGTGATCCCGGAATCCATGGCGATGGTCTGCGCGCAGGTGATTGGCAACGACACCACCATTACCATCGGCGGCCAGTCGGGTAATTTCCAGCTGAATGTGATGCTGCCGGTGATTGCCTATAACCTGCTGCAGAGCCTGGAAATCCTCGCCAATGGCGCGCAGATGCTGGCGGAAAAAGCCATCGACGGCTTTAGTGTGAACCAGCAGAATATCGAACGGGCGCTGGGCAAAAACCCGATCCTGGTGACTGCACTGAACCCGGTAATCGGTTACGAGCTTGGGGCAAAGATCGCCAAAACCGCCTATGCCGAAGGCCGTGCGGTGC
>JBFFND010000174.1:0-5628 GCA_041563375.1 Gammaproteobacteria bacterium
AAATGCCATGCAAAGTAAGCAGCTTAGTGTGGGTGATTACCAGATCGGTCGTATTGTAAATAAGCCGGTTCAGGTGATCGCAGAACCCATGTTGGATGCTGGCAATAATGTTAAGCATGTTATTTATGCGTCATTGTACCTGGACTGGTTAAAAGGCATTATCCCCGTGACTGCGCTGCCGCCGGACTCATCTGTTACAGTGATAGATCGACATGGTGTTGTACTCACTCGTGACCCTGATCAACATAACAACTGGACCGGGCTTAACCTGAAACAGGCATTGCCAGAAGTGAGCAGTGTTGTGTATAGCCGTGTTGATGAGTGGCTGGGGGAGATGCAGGGACTGGACGGTGTGAAACGTGTTTATGCAATGTCCCGTTTCGGCCCAGCGGATAATCTCTATGGTTATATTATGGTGGGTATACCCAGTGAGCCGATTTATGCTGCAATCAATGCCGAGTTATTACCGCACTTAATGGTGATTGCAGCGGCTATCTGTGTGATTATTCTTCTGGGCTGGTTCGGCAGTGAGTTGCTGGTGTTAAAGCGAACACGTTTGTTGAGTCAGCTGGTGAGAACGATCGGTGATGGTGATTATACAGCGCGAATCGGCGTTGAGGGTAATGATGAGATTTCCCGGCTGGCTGATGACATTAATACGTTGGCTGAAAATCTTGGGAAAAACCGTAAAAAAATAAAAAAGCTGGATCAGATACAGTCTGTTTTAAGTGGTATTAACAGTGCAATACTGCGCATACGTGATCGTGACAGCCTGCTTCACGAAGCTTGTCGCATAGCGGTAGATCATGGTGGTCTGCGTTTTGCCTGGATAGGTCTGTTCGAGGAAGATGGTGAGCTTGTTCACACCGCCAGTTATGGCGATGGTGAGGCCTATTTGCATCAGCACTGTCTGCCATCTCTGAGTGAGAATGGTAGTAATTACCCCTGTGCCGAGGCGGTGTGCAGTGAAAAACCTGTCATTTATAATCATCTACAGCAGGAAATGGAAAAAAATAGCTGGTCAGCCAGGGTTGTGGGTCAGGGTTATCAGTCAATAGCCTCATTCCCTCTGCTAAGGCAGGAAAGACTGATTGGTACGGTTAATCTTTATAGCAATGAAAAGAATTTTTTTACTGAACAGGAAGTCAGGCTGTTTCTTGAATTAGCTTCCGATATATCATTGGGTCTGGAGTACATTGATAAGGATAAATCACTTAAAGAATTGCTGTATTACGATGTGCTCACTAATTTACCCAATCGCAAACTGTGTGAAGATCGATTGCAGCAGGCAATAACATATGCGGCACGGAAGGGTCGGCTGGTGGCTGTAATGGTCGTTAATATCAGTGACTTCAGGCGAAAGACAGGTCTGTACGGTAACCATATTGCAGATGAAGTGCTATCGATTGTAGGCAATAACCTGAAGATTCAGTTACGTGAAGGGGATACCGTGGCACGTCTGGAGGGTGATGTGTTTGCAGTGGTGTTCAATGATATGGCGACCATGGATGATGCGCAATTTATACCGCATAAGGTCATAACAGCAATGCCGACCAGTGTAACGGCTTATCAGCAGGTTATTCATTTACTACTCAATGCTGGGGTCTCTATTTTTCCAAATGACGGTAGTGATGCAGCAACCCTGATGAGTCATGCCGTTTTTGCGATTGCGCAACACAAAAATCAGAATCAGCACCAGCTGAATTTTTATTCACCCCAGATTCAGAAGTCTGCACATCAACGCAACCAGATGGAGCTGGCTTTACGCAGTGCACTAGAAAACCAGAGCGAACTGGAGCTGCATTACCAGCCTGTGGTGGATATTTCGACCCAGGAAATTGTCAGTTTTGAAGCGCTCTGTCGATGGCACAGTCCGCAATTTGGTTCTGTCTCCCCAGCTCATTTTATACCGATAGCAGAAGAAACTGATTTGATTGTGCCACTGGGTGAATGGGCGTTGAAAACAGCCTGTGAGCAGATTTCTAGCTGGAACAGACAAGGTTTCGAGGCGGTTCGAATTGCGGTTAATGTATCCTTTCATCAGCTGCGTGATAATCAGTTTATTCAGCGGCTAGATGAAATTCTCAATCAACAGCCACGCTGTGACCATAAGCAGATTGCGATTGAGATTACTGAAAGCGAACTGATGGATAATATTGAAACAACTGTATCAATATTAAATCAACTCAATGATCGTAATATGTACTGTTATATTGATGATTTTGGCACAGGCTATTCGTCGTTGAGTTATCTGCACACCCTGCCGCTGGATGTGCTTAAAATTGATCAGAGTTTTATTGCTAACCTGGGAGATTCGGAAAGCAGCGTTTCAATTGTTCGTGCCATTATTATGCTGGCGAAAAACCTTGATTTAAAAACCCAGGCAGAAGGCGTGGAAACCGTTGAGCAGCTGGAAATATTACGCAAACTGGGGTGCGATTATATACAGGGCTATCTTTTCAGTAAGCCAAAACCCGCTGCAGAACTGGCAGCAATAATGGCAAAGAGTAACCACCTAGAAGTGTCTGTGGAAACGGTATGGCAGTGACTTACAGACCCATGGTGGCTGGTGTTTTAAGCATACTTCGATTTTCCGGGTGTTATTAGCAATAATGGCTATGCTGTGGATTAAAACTATACACCTGGCTGCGGTGCTGCTGAGTTTCTGTGGCTTTGTGCTGCGTGCAGGCTGGATGCTCGCCGATTCACCGATGCTGGGCAAGCGCTGGGTTAGAGTGTTGCCGCATATCATAGACACGGTGCTGTTGCTCAGTGCCTTATGGCTGGTGTATTTAATGTCGCTGCCGTTGTTGCAAACCAACTGGCTGCTGGCAAAGATCATTGCCCTGCTGCTATATATCGTGCTGGGTACACTGGCACTGAAACGTGCACGTACAAAACTGCAGCGACTGATGTTTGCACTGCTGGCAATACTGGTTTTTCTGTATATTGTTTCGGTGGCGATGAGCAAATCGGTGTATGGATTTTTTGCGCTTATAATCAACTAGCTCTGGCTAGTTGATAGTCTTTAGTCTTTAGTCGTTAGTCATTAGTCTGACCAAAGACCAAAGACCAAAGACCAAAGACCAAAGACTAACGACTAACGACTAACGACTAACGACTAACAGTCAGATGCTTTCCCAGATCTGTTTGCGACACAGTCCCGCCATATCACAATAGACGCAGCTGCTGGCGTCACCCCAGGCGGGGAGTGCGGCACCCTGTCTGATCTGTTGTATATCGTTATTAAGCCGTTGCGTGGTATCTTCAGTCAGCTGTTGCAACTGTTCCTGTTCGAGCAGGCCGGCCACCGCGACCTTGCCATTGTCGAGTTTCAGGTAGAGCGTGTTATCGACCTCGGGAAGCAGCATCGCATAGCTGGTTAGCTGGATATTTTCTGCCAGCTCTATGTCCTGCTGTTTCGCGGTGTTACCGGTTTTATAGTCAATAATTGAATAGCCATTCTGGTTTTTATCCACCCGGTCAAGGCGGCCGCTGAGGCTGATTCCGTTATTTAATTCAATATCCCGCTTCTGTTCCAGTTTATCGATCTGCCATTCAGCCTGGCGTTGTATTTGCCAGTCGATATAGGCTTCTGTGGTTTTTAACCAGCGCTCCAGCCAGCCGCGGTGTTGCACATTGTCTTCTGTGTGACGACTGAACACGGAACGTGACAACTGATTAAGGTGATTCAGTGCCTGTGTTTTGTTGTGCAGCGTCAGTGGCTGGGTAAAGGGTTCCGGCAGGCCAGGTTTCTGCTGATGGAAGGCTTCCAGTATTAAATGAACCTTTTCACCGTATTCGCTTTTTAACAGTTCCTGGCTGACTTCTTCCAGCGGCTTTAGGCGTAAACCATCGGCTGCAAAAAATTTATAGGGACAATCAATCAGCCGTTGCTGGCGCGAGGCCGAATAGTCTGTTGGCAGTAACTCGGCATTGAGTTGCGGGCGTGCCTGCTGCACGGTTTGTATGTTTTCCAGCTGTTCGTTATCGCGTTGCGTGAGCGGACCAATTTGCTGCAGTAGACTTTCCAGCTCAGTGTCTCTGAGTGACGAGGCGAATGCGGTTTGCGCAAAGTTTTCAAGTGAGCTGACCCAGGGTGAAGCCTGCATCCATTCGCCGTCCTTTTCCGCCTGCCAGGTGATCAGTATATCGCTGGCGGCAAACAGTAATTGCTGGAACCGATAGAAGCTGTAGGCTTTCTGTTGTTGCCAGTTGCTTAAACCCAGTGACTGTCGAACCGACTGATTAAAAAATGGATGCTGTGTCGCGCCGCCGGGCAGCGATTGCATGTTTGCGCCGCCAATAATCAGGCTGTCGAAATGACAGTACTGCGCCTGCTGCATATTCATAATGCTGACTGTCGCCTGGCGGAAATGGGGCTTGAACTGCGCCCGTTCAAGGGTGCTGCCCAGCCAGGTACGAAAGTCCTGCCAGTCCAGGGATGGCTGTGCAAAGGCGTGGGCCTGTTGTAACTGTGCCAGCTCTTCCTGAATGCGTGCACCGGCCATGTCATTGCTTAACTGCGGGTAAATGCCCAGCTGTTCAATGCTGCGATTAAAATGATCAAGCCATATTTCAGAAGTGACCTGCGCGTTGCTATCAAATAGCTGGCGCAGCTCACGGGCGCTGTCGTCCAGTTTGTCGAGCAGTTCCAGCAAGCGTTGTGCGGTGCTGGCATTATTGAGATTGATGCGCTCACTGCGAAAGCCAATCGCCTTTCTGTAACGCTGCAGATCATTGGGGATATTTTCGTGCAGGATAATATCCTGCTCCAGTCGATACACCAGGTTGAGGTGATCCTCATGGGGTTCCGCGTCGCAGAAGAAGGGTGATTTCAGCAGGTCCAGCAACGGCTGGTAGGCAAAGTCCTGTTCAATGCACTCCAGCCAGCGCTCGATCACCGTGGCTGCACTGGTGGTGGCCAGTGCCCAGCCTGCGGTATCCTGGATCGTGACATCGGCACGCTCCAGCAGGGCGCGTAAACGCCGTGCCAGTTTACGATTTTCAGTCACCACCGCAATGCTGTTCGCGCCGTTAATCAGCTGGCTGCGGACTTTTAAATCAATCGCCTGTGCCTCCTGTTCTGCACTGTGTGCGTCCCAGGTTTTAATTTTCGATAAAAAGGTCGTTTGCAAGGCTTCGCTGTGTTGTGCGCAGCGTTGCAGGAATGTCTCATGCTGCTGATAGATATCATCCAGCAGCTGCAGTTGCGGGTTATCAGTGGAGGGTTGCGTGTCGTCGGACTGTGGAAGTCTGCCCTGGCTAATATGAATCACCTGTGCGCACCGGGCCAGCTGTTCACACCAGGCCTGTTCCAGTGGCGAGAGCTGTTCCAGGCCGCTGATATAAAAGGTGTGGTCACAGAATTCATCGCTCAGTTCATCACCCAGGGGCATCAGTAACTGGGCTTTATAGGCGGTTTTTTCGTCGGCCAGTTGCATCTCGCCGAGTTGCAACTGCCAGGCCTGCCACAGGGTGTGAATGATCCGGGCTTCCTGGGTGAGGGGCTGGCTTTGTTGCTCAAGCTGGTAGGCCTGTTGTAACTGTGCCAGCCACTCCGGCAATGATTGCTCAAGCCACTGCTGTGGACTCAGGCTGAGTTCATCGAACAGTTCCAGCAGGCTG
>JBFFND010000175.1:0-5605 GCA_041563375.1 Gammaproteobacteria bacterium
ATGGGTCTTAGTGATGCTGGTATAAGTGCGTCTGGTATTGAAGGAATGGCACCAGATGAGGGATTTGAAGATGCCCCAGATGATTTCAACGATGATGATGCTGGTGGTGATTTCTCAGATGAAGTAGAAGATTTTGGTAAAAACTAGTCTTAATTTTTCCATTTTTATGGGTAAATAAAAATAATCAGCGCAACAGTTGTCCGGCCAGAAAATGTCATAATTTTGTAACTATTTGATAAATAAAGATTTAACCCCCTGTTTCTGGGGCAGAAAAAAACCGTCAGGGCAGGCGGAATATGCACACAAATCGAGCTTGCCAACCCCCGTTACCAAGTATTAAGTTGCCGAACGTGGCGAAGTAAGGGAAAATAGCGCCCCTTTATCAATGTGGGGCAGTTCCCCTGCGGCTGTGTGGCGAGACATGCTGCGTAATAAAACAGCGGACTGAAAAAAATAGAATTATGCCGGCGTGCCGGGCTTTTGGGCACGCGGCTCACGACTTTTAAAAACTTGATTGGAGATATCCTATGTCATCACGCAAAGAGCTTGCTAATGCAATCCGTGCCCTGAGTATGGACGCGGTACAGAAAGCAAATTCTGGTCACCCGGGTGCGCCTATGGGCATGGCAGACATAGCTGAAGTATTGTGGAACGACAATATGAAGCACAACCCAGCTAACCCGAACTGGGCTGATCGCGACCGTTTTGTTCTGTCGAATGGTCATGGCTCTATGCTGATTTACTCACTGCTGCATTTAACCGGTTACGATCTCAGCATCGAAGACCTCAAGCAGTTCCGTCAGCTTCATTCCAGAACACCGGGTCACCCCGAGTATGGCTATGCGCCCGGCGTTGAAACCACTACTGGCCCCTTAGGTCAGGGCATCACCAATGCAGTGGGTATGGCGATTGCGGAAAAAGCAATGGCCGGCCAGTTCAACCAGAAGGGTCACACCATTGTTGACCACAACACCTATGTGTTCCTGGGTGACGGCTGCCTGATGGAAGGTATCTCCCACGAAGCCTGTTCACTGGCGGGCACCCTGGGCCTGGGCAAGCTGATTGCCTACTGGGATGACAACGGTATCTCTATCGACGGTCACGTTGAAGGCTGGTTCTCGGACGACACACCAAAGCGTTTTGAAGCCTACGGCTGGCATGTGCTTGCAGATGTAGATGGTCACGATCCTGAAGCGATTGCCAAGGCGACTGAAATGGCAAAAGCCATGACAGACAAGCCGACCCTGATCTGCTGTAAAACCACCATCGGTTTCGGTTCACCCAACAAGGCGGGTTCACATGCCTGTCACGGTGCGCCACTGGGTGAAGAAGAAATTAACCTGACCAAAGCCGCACTGGGCTGGGATCACGGTCCATTTGAAGTGCCTGAGTCGGTTTACCAGGGCTGGGATGCAAAAGAGAAAGGCGCGGCTGCGGAAGCCGAGTGGAACAAAAAGTTCGAAGCCTATAAAGCGGCCTTCCCTGAACTGGCAGCAGAATTCGAGCGTCGCATGGCAGGTGTTCTGCCGACTGAGTGGGCACAGAAGTCGGCTGACTTTATTGCCTCTGTAAATGCAGAAGCGAAAAGCCCGGCAACACGTCAGGCATCACTGGCGTCTATCGAAGCCTATTCACCGATTGCGCCTGAGCTGTT
The DNA here is from genome assembly GCA_041563375.1 of Gammaproteobacteria bacterium. Classification (GTDB taxonomy): domain Bacteria; phylum Pseudomonadota; class Gammaproteobacteria; order SZUA-229; family SZUA-229; genus SZUA-229. The sequence continues at coordinate 1,655 of JBFFND010000175.1, forward strand.
TGGTGGTTCAGCCGACCTGGGTTGTTCAAACCTGACTGAATGGTCTGGTTACAAGCCAATGATCAGCAATGAAGAGCCTAACTACGTTAACTACGGTGTACGTGAGTTTGGTATGTCAGCGATTATGAACGGTATTGCACTGCACGGTGGCCTGGTTCCATTCGGTGCGACCTTCCTGATGTTCTCCGAGTACGCGCGTAATGCACTGCGTATGGCGGCACTGATGAAAATCCAGAGCATCTTCGTATTTACCCATGACTCAATCGGTCTGGGTGAAGATGGTCCGACTCACCAGCCAATCGAGCAGATTCCAACACTGCGCATGATTCCAAACATGTCAGTATGGCGTCCCTGTGATGCGGTTGAATCAGCCGTATGCTGGGCCAAGGCAATCGAGCGTAAAGACGGTCCATCGACACTGATCTTCTCGCGTCAGGGTTTGCCTCATCAGACACGTACCGATGCACAGATCGCGGCCATCTCCAAAGGTGGTTACATTCTGAAAGATTGTGACGGCACACCGGATGCAATCATTATTGGCACCGGTTCTGAAGTTGCACTGGCAATGGGCGCGGCGGAAGCCATGTCTGACAAGAAGATCCGCGTGGTTTCAATGCCATCGGTTGATGCATTTGAGGCACAGGATGACAGCTATCGCGCATCTGTGCTGGACAAGAGCATTCCAACCGTTGCGGTTGAAGCTGCTGTAACCGATGGCTGGTACAAGTATGCGGATGCAGTTGTCGGTATTAACCACTTTGGTGAGTCTGCGCCGGCAGATCAGCTGTTTAAAGAATTCGGCTTTACAGTTGAAAACGTGGTTAACACAGTAAAAAGCGTATTGTAATAATTTGCGATTGCTCCGCAGCGCAAGGTTGCGGAGCAAATAACAGCGAAGTTAAATTAAATTTTGAAAATAACCGAGGAAAAATGTAATGGCTATTAAAGTAGGTATTAACGGTTTTGGTCGTATCGGCCGTATGGTATTCCGTGCAGTTTACAATGAATTCAAAGACATCGAGATCGTAGGTATCAATGACCTGCTGGATGCTGACTACCTGGCATACATGTTGAAGTATGACTCAGTACACGGTCGCTTTGGCGGTACTGTTGAAGCTGGCGACGGTTGCATGATCGTTGATGGCAAGAAAATCCGTCTGACGGCAGAGCGTGATCCAGCGGACCTGAAATGGGGCGATGTAAACGCTGATATCGTTATTGATTCAACTGGTTTCTTTTTAACTGAAGAAGGTTGTCAGAAGCACATTGATGCGGGCGCGAAGAAAGTTGTTATGTCTGCACCTTCTAAAGACACAACTCCAATGTTCGTTTACGGCGTAAACCATGACACATATGCAGGTCAGTCAATTGTTTCTGCTGCGTCTTGCACAACTAACTGTCTTGCGCCAATGGCTAAAGTTATCAATGACAAGTGGGGCATCAAGCGTGGCCTGATGACCACTGTTCATGCAGCAACTGCTACACAGAAAACGGTTGACGGCCCTTCTTCTAAAGACTGGCGCGGTGGTCGTGGTATCCTGGAAAACATCATTCCTTCATCAACCGGTGCTGCTAAAGCAGTTGGCGTTGTTCTTCCAGAACTGAATGGCAAACTGACTGGTATGGCGTTCCGTGTACCAACTTCAGACGTATCTGTTGTTGACCTGACAGTTGAGCTGGACAAAGAAGCTTCATACGCAGACATCTGTGCGGCAATGAAAGATGCTTCAGAAAATGGCGACATTTCCAAGACTCTGGGTTACACAGACGAGAAAGTTGTTTCAACTGACTTCCGTGGCGTTGGTTTCTCTTCAATCTTTGATGCAGAAGCAGGTATCGCACTGGACGGCACTTTCGTTAAGCTGGTTAGCTGGTACGACAATGAGTACGGTTACACATGTAACATGATGCGTTTTGTACAACACGTAGCCGCTAACTAAGCGAATCTTTTATCCGCTAGCGGCGTTGTCGGGAAATTTTGAATGATCACGCACTGGAGTGCGTTCAACATCTCAAAATTTCCCTCCGCCTTGCTACCAGATAAAATCTTTCTTAATTAGATGACTTGGTTAGAAGTGCGAAGTCATCAGGAGAAATTAAAGGGTGAGCCTGTTTTACACGGCTTGCCCTTTAACTCTTAAACCTATTTGTAAAGTCAGAGAGTAAATGGCCTTGAATACTGCGTACTGTCGCTGAGGGCTGGTTTTACAAATACGTTTATTACAGGCCCCTGGCAGATGTCTGGCAGGGTGTTTGTGGCGGGCATTGCATCCGGCGTTGTGATTCGCGTCGGCTAAGGTAAAAAATATGGCAATCAAAATTGCAATTAATGGCTATGGTCGAATTGGCCGTAATATTTTGCGTGCCATTTATGAGTCGGGTCGTACCGATGAAGTACAGGTTGTGGCGATTAACGACCTGGGCGATGCATTTACCAACGCGCATTTAACCCAGTACGATACGGCGCATGGTCGTTTCCCCGGTGAAGTCAGCGTGGATGGCGATTACATGGTGGTGAACGGTGACCGGATTCGCGTGCTGGCGGAAAAAGACCCGGCTAAATTGCCCTGGGGTGAGCTGGGGATAGATGTGGTGCATGAGTGTACCGGCCTGTTTGCCAGCAAACAGAAAGCCTCGCTGCACATTACCGGCGGTGCGAAAAAAGTTGTGATCTCGGCACCAGGTGGTCACGGTGTGGATGCCACCATTGTGTATGGTGTCAATCACGATACGCTGAAATCAACCGACACGGTGATTTCCAATGCGTCCTGCACCACCAATTGCCTGGCGCCGCTGGTTAAACCGATTCATGACAAAATCGGTATAGAAAAAGGACTGATGACGACGATTCATTCCTACACCAATGATCAGGTGTTAACGGATGTGTATCATCAGGATCTGCGCCGTGCACGTTCGGCGACCAGCTCAATGATCCCCACCAAAACCGGTGCGGCTGCTGCGGTGGGTCTGGTGTTGCCGGAACTGAATGGTCGCCTGGATGGTTTTGCGGTGCGTGTGCCCACCATTAATGTGTCGCTGGTGGATTTAACCTTCAGCGCCAGCCGTGACACCACGGTGGAAGAGATCAATGCGATTATGAAGGAAGCGGCGGATGGCAAGGTGCTGGGCTATAGCAACGGCCCGCTGGTGTCAGTGGATTATAACCACACCAGTACGACCTCGAATTTTGATGCCACATTAACCCGGGTAACCGGCGGTGATCTGGTGAAAGTGTGTGCCTGGTATGACAATGAATGGGGTTTTTCCAACCGCATGATTGATACCACCATTGCATTAATGAATGCGAAGTCGGCAGCCTGACCAGGCCTGCTGGATTAATTCGCGATGGCCTGCTGAACGACTGCGCAGGCAACAACAGTTTTTATATTAAATAGTTATTTTTAGGAGCTCAACATGTCTTTTATCAAGCTGACTGATCTGGATCTTGCCGGCAAGCGAGTACTGATTCGTGCCGACCTGAACGTGCCGGTTAAAGATGGCAAGGTAACATCGGATGCGCGGATTACCGCCTCTATGCCAACGATCGAGCATTGCATCAAAGCCGGTGCGGCAGTGATGGTTATGTCTCACCGTGGCCGCCCCGAAGAAGGCGTGGCGGATGAAGAAAACTCGCTGGCTCCGATTGCGACCTGCATGGCTGAAAAGCTGGGTAAGGATCCCCTGGAATTCCGTATGATCAATGCGGCCAAAGACGCACCCATCTTGTTGCAAACGTACATTCTCAACTCAGACGAGACCGGCTGGGCATTGGCTCGCCAGCTCGCGGCGAAAGCCAACGAAGGCGTTCGCGTTTGCCTCATCTACGACGCGCTCGGCAGCGGCCGATGTGATCCAAAAATGATCGCCATGATGCGCGATGCCGGGGTGGAAATTCGCACCTTCGATAGCCGCGTCACCAGCATTAACAATCGCTGGCACGAGAAGCTCCTC
>JBFFND010000176.1:0-5590 GCA_041563375.1 Gammaproteobacteria bacterium
GAAACCGAAACCGATCTGTTCGGCGAGCAGGCAGTGCTCTGTGGTGGCGCGGTCGAGCTGGTGAAAATGGGCTTCGAAACATTGACTGAAGCAGGCTATGCACCGGAAATGGCTTACTTTGAATGCCTGCATGAACTGAAGCTGATTGTAGACCTGATGTTTGAAGGTGGCATTGCCAATATGAACTACTCCATTTCAAACAATGCTGAGTACGGTGAATATGTTACCGGCGACAAGGTGATAAACGAGGAAAGCCGCAAGGCGATGCGTCAGGCGCTGAAAGATATTCAGAATGGTGAATACGCGAAGAAGTTTATTCTGGAAGGTATGACCAACTACCCTGAAATGACAGCGCGTCGTCGCAATAATGCAGCCCATCCGATTGAGATTGTTGGCGGTAAATTACGCGAGATGATGCCCGGGATCAAAGCCAATCAGATTGTGGATAAAAGCAAAAACTGATTGCCTGTACACTGAATAGCGTAACGTATTGCGCTATTCATGAAACAATATAATGAAACAATAAAGGGGCTTTGGCCCCTTTATTGTTTCTGAACAGGGTTCAATCTGTGGTCTGGCTGAGGCGGGGTATGTCTGCAGCCACTCAGGTATAAGTAAAAATTGGAAATTGCCGTCATGTCTTTTACACTTGCTGCACACGGATCAATCACAGAGTAATCTAAATCAGCCTATGAAACAGAATTCAAAAGTGGCCTATCACCGCAGAGGGATTTACCTGCTGCCCAATATCTTCACTACAGCGGCGATGTTCGGTGGCTTTTATGCCATTGTTGCCTCAATGAATGGCCAGTTCGAAAAAGCCGCCATGGCGATTTTTATTGCGATGATCCTGGACGGTGTGGATGGCCGCGTGGCGCGTATGACCAATACGCAAAGTGAGTTCGGCGCACAGTATGACAGCCTGTCAGACATGGTATCGTTTGGCATTGCTCCAGCACTGGTGATGTATCAATGGTCGCTGGCGAGTATGGTGGATCTGGGCTGGCAATGGGGCAAGCTGGGCTGGCTGGCGGCGTTTATCTACACCGCCTGTGCAGCGATGCGACTGGCACGTTTCAATACCCAGCTGGGTGTAGCGGACAAACGCTATTTTCAGGGGCTGCCCAGCCCCTCGGCCGCCGCAGTGGCGGCGGGTCTGGTCTGGGTGGGGGCGAACAATTCAGTACCCGGCGCCGACGTGTCATTTTTTACCCTGCCATTGATGATTGCGCTGGGCCTGCTGATGATGAGTAATGTGCTCTATTACAGCTTCAAGGATGTGCATTTCAAGGGGCGGGTGCCGTTTATATCACTGCTGGCGGTAGTGCTGGTACTGGCACTGGTGGCAATTGAGACCTCCAAGGTGCTGTTCCTGGTATTTGCACTTTATACCCTGTCGGGGCCGGTGCTCAGCCTGTTGCGCAAGGTGCGCAAGCTGAGCAAAAAGGCAGATATCGGCAGTGACACGAGTAATGACTAAAAAAGGTCTTGGCAAAAACAGATGAAATCGCTATAGTTTTAAGCGTAGACAACACATACATTTAAGTATTATGAATTTAAACAGAGCACACAATGCGTTACCGCAAGCAGCCTGCAAGCCATTTGCACGCGCCGCTCTGTCCTGCCTGTGTCTACGTCCTCTACATGCGCTCTCACTGCTGCTGCCGTAAGGCAGTTATCAAGTTCTGGCGAGGCGAAATACGCATAACAACACCCGAATTCCACAGGATACGTAAATACAGTATCCCGCTGATTTGCAGGATAGATTCATGAGTAAAGACAAGTTAATTATATTTGATACCACCTTGCGTGATGGCGAACAGAGCCCCGGCGCGTCCATGACCAAAGACGAGAAAGTGCATATTGCCAAGGCGCTGGAGCGCATGCGGGTTGATGTGATCGAGGCTGGCTTCCCGATTGCCTCCCAGGGGGACTTCGAGGCGGTACAGGCAGTGGCTGAAGCGGTAAAGGACAGCACTGTGTGTGGTTTGTCCCGGGCACTGGAACGGGATATCAGCCGAGCCGGTGAGGCGTTGAAAAAAGCCAACTCATCCCGTATTCACACTTTTATCGCTACATCCCCTATACACATGGAAATGAAGCTGCGCATGCAGCCGGATGATGTATTGAAGCAGGCGGTGCAGGCAGTGAAAACGGCACGTAAGTTTACCGATAACGTGGAGTTCTCACCGGAAGACGCGGGCCGCTCCGAGCTGGATTTCCTGTGTCGTGTGATTGAAGCGGTGATCGATGCCGGTGCCCGCACCATCAATATCCCCGATACGGTGGGTTACAACCTGCCTAACCAGTTCGGTACATTGATCAAGAATTTACGCGAGCGCATTCCCAATGCAGATAAGGCCGTCTTTTCGGTGCATTGTCATAACGACCTGGGGCTGGCGGTAGCCAATTCCCTGTCGGCAGTACAGAATGGCGCGCGCCAGGTGGAGTGCACCATTAACGGACTGGGGGAGCGTGCGGGTAATGCGGCGCTGGAAGAAATCGTCATGGCGGTGCGCACCCGTCAGGACCTGTTTGACTGTGATACCGATCTTGACACGACACAGATCATGTCCTGTTCCAAGCTGGTCTCGGGTATTACCGGGTTTCCGGTACAGCCAAACAAGGCGATTGTAGGTGCTAATGCGTTCGCCCATGAATCCGGCATTCATCAGGATGGTGTACTCAAGAATCGCGAAACCTATGAGATCATGCGCGCCCAGGATGTGGGCTGGAATGAAACCCAGATTGTACTGGGTAAGCACTCCGGACGTAACGCCCTGCGCAGCCGCCTCAAGGAACTGAATATTTCGGTTGATTCAGAAGAAGAACTGAACCATGTGTTTGCCCGCTTTAAAGAGCTGGCGGATAAAAAGCATGAAATCTTCGATGAGGACCTGCAGACACTGGTGGCCGATGCCAGCTGGAATGCTGAAAACGAGCTGTTTAAGCTGGTGAGTCTGAAAGTCTGTTCGGAAACCGGCGAAACACCCCGGGCGGATGTGGTGATACAGGTAAATGGCAAGGAGCAGAGCGCTTCCGAGTCGGGCAGTGGGCCGGTAGATGCCGCCTTTAAGGCGATTGAACAGATTGTGCACAGCCAGACGGAGCTGAAACTCTACTCGGTCAACAATATCACCAGCGGTACAGACTCACAGGGTGAGGTGTCGGTCCGGCTGTCGAAAAACAGCAAGATCGTCAATGGACAGGGTGCGGACACGGACATAGTGATTGCCTCTGCCAAGGCCTATATCAATGCGCTGAACCGCATTGTGGTGCTGGAAAAAGAACGCGAGCACCCACAGCTGGGTGATGTTTAGACGGTGAGTGACTCGCCGGTAACTCCACAGACTCCGTCCGCAGGCCAGCGCCCGCTGGCGGAGTCGCTACGTCAGCAATACCTTGCCGCGATGGGCATACAGGTCTGGTATGATCCAGCACAGCCCGTGCCCGATATACCTGAAGCAGTGGTCGAAACGGCTGAGATGGAATCGGTGGCGCCAGCTCAAGCCGGCTCATCGCAAGTTGTAACACCTTCTGTAGCCGCACAGATACCCGTTCAGGCCGAACCGAGTGCTTCGTCGCAGCCGGCATTTCAGTCTGCTGTGCCGGACGATATTGATATTGCGGGTGCCTCTCCTGAACATCGCCAGGCCGCGCTGGCGCAACTCAATACACGGATTGCGCAGTGTCAGTTGTGTGAGCTGCACGCAAGCCGTGCCCATGCCGTGTGTGGCGAGGGGAATGCAGATGCGCGCCTGTTGATTATCAGCGATGCGCCGCTCAGTGACCGTGCGCAGGATGCGCTGTTTGATGCAGCGGAAAAACGGCTGTTGCAGGCGATGATGCAGGCGATTGGCCTGGATCTGTCACAGGTGTATCTCACCAGTCTGGTTAAATGCATGCCGCCGCAACGCGCGCCCTATACCTCGGAAATGATCTGTTGTGATGACCATCTGAGTGCACAGATCAAACTGATACAGCCGGCGGCGATTATGCTGCTCGGTGAGCAGGCCAGTCGTCAGTTGCTGGTGAGCCAGAAGTCACTCACGGATCTTCGACAGCGTCATCATCAGCATCTCGGGGTGCCGGTGTATGCTTCCTATCATCCCCGCGACCTGCTTGACTCGGCGCAGAACAAAGGCAAAGTCTGGCAGGATCTGCTACAAATAAAGCACCGGCTAACAACGCAGACGTAGCTATGGCAGTAAATCCCGATATTGATCTGGCAAGTGGTTTTCGCAAGATGACTCCAGGTGATGTGCCAGAGATTATGCAAATAGAAGAGTCAATCTACAGCCATCCCTGGACAGAAGGCATATTTAACGATTGTATCCGTGTGGGCTACCCCTGCTGGGTGTACAGGGAAAACAATGAAATTCTGGCCTATGGGCTGGTCTCGGTTGCTGCCAATGAGGCGCATATTCTGAACCTCTGTGTCAGTCCCCATGCACAGGGCCAGGGGCTGGGTAAGCGTATGCTGCATAAGCTGATGCAGCTGGCCGAAGCGCGGGATGCCGACTGTATTTTTCTTGAAGTTCGGGTATCCAACACCATTGCGCAAAACCTGTATGAACAGGAAGGCTTTAACCGCATTGGTGTCCGAAAAGCCTATTATCCGTCCAGTGAAGGCCGTGAAGATGCGCTGGTATATGCCAAAGCGCTCAATCTGGACAAGCTCAGCCCTCTCTCTCGTTAGCCGCCGTTATCTGCTCTGGTGTAAATAATCTGTCGTCATCTGCTTCGTTGCAGCGGATCATGTATAATCCGCACACGTTTTTAAAGCCCGATTGAACCCGATATTATGTCTGAACTTATCCAGCAAATGCAGCGTCGCCGTACCTTTGCCATTATTTCCCACCCGGATGCAGGTAAAACCACCCTGACTGAAAAACTGCTGTTATTCAGTGGTGCGATTCAGCTGGCGGGTACGGTAAAAGGTCGCAAGGCCGCACGCCACGCAACTTCCGACTGGATGGAGCTGGAAAAGCAGCGTGGTATCTCGGTGACCTCATCGGTGATGCAGTTTCCACATAATGATTGCATTATCAATTTACTCGATACCCCGGGCCATGCTGATTTCTCCGAGGATACCTATCGCACCCTGACCGCGGTGGATTCGGCACTGATGGTGATTGATGCCGCCAAGGGTGTCGAGGAGCGTACCATCAAGTTAATGGATGTGTGTCGCCTGCGCGATACGCCGATTATTACCTTTGTTAACAAGCTCGACCGCGAAGCCCGTGAGCCGGTCGAGTTGCTGGACGATGTAGAAAATATACTCAATATTCAATGTGCGCCCATGACCTGGCCCATTGGGATGGGCAAGAACTTCAAGGGTGTGTTTCATTTATATAACAATTGTGTACATCTGTTCAGTGCAACCCACGGTGGAAAGATTCAACAGGGACAGGTCATTGAAGGGCTGGATAATCCTGAACTTGATGATCTACTGGGTAGCATGGCGCAGGAGCTGCGCGATGAAATCGAGCTGGTGAAAGGTGCCAGCCACGAATTTGACTTGCAGGCCTATCGTGAAGGCAGGTTAACGCCGGTATTTTTCGGCTCGGCGATAAATAATTTTGGTATC
>JBFFND010000177.1:0-5590 GCA_041563375.1 Gammaproteobacteria bacterium
GTAAGGTGACTTCATTCTGGACCATGGGCTTTAACCAGCATACCCGTGGCGTGTGGGTTAATGGCCTGCTCTACAATGTGCACCTGTTAATGGGCAAAATTTCCGAGCCCGGCAACAGTCCATTCTCATTAACCGGCCAGCCTTCGGCCTGTGGTACGGCGCGTGAAGTTGGCACCTTTAGTCATCGCCTGCCGGCGGACCTGGTGGTGAAGAAAAAAGCGCACAGGGACTTTGCAGAAAAAACCTGGAAATTGCCCGAGGGCACCATTCCTGAAAAACCCGGCTACCATGCGGTGCAGCAGAACCGCATGCTCAAGGACGGCAAGCTCAATGCCTACTGGGTGATGTGTAATAACAATATGCAGGCGGCGGCGAATATCAATGAAGAAGCCTACCCGGGCTATCGTAACCCTGAAAACTTTATCGTGGTGTCTGACCCCTACCCAACAGTAACCGCACAGGCGGCGGACCTGATCCTGCCCACCGCGATGTGGACAGAAAAGGAAGGCGCCTATGGCAACGCCGAGCGCCGCACCCAGTTCTGGCGTCAGCAGGTCTCTGCACCCGGTGAAGCCCGTTCGGATTTATGGCAGCTGATGGAGTTTTCCAAACGCTTCAAGGCAGAAGAAGTGTGGCCGGAGGAATTGCTTAATAAAATGCCGCAATACCGTGGCAAGACACTGTACGACATTTTATATCGCAATGGACAGGTTGATCAGTTTGCCAAGCAGACCGTAACCGACAGTGATAACAACGCCTACCAGAATGACGAGATGGATCATTTCGGCTTCTATGTGCAGAAAGGCCTGTTTGAAGAATACCGCTTGTTTGGTCTGCATGGTCCGAAGAAAGGCCATGATCTGGCCGAGTTTGATACCTACCATAAAGTTCGGGGTATGCGCTGGCCGGTGGTCGATGGCAAGGAAACCCTGTGGCGTTACCGTGAAGGTTATGACCCCTTTGTTAAGGCCGGTTCGAAGATCGAGTTCTATGGCAAGCCGGATGGTCGCGCGGCAATTATTTCCGCACCCTATGAGCCACCCGCTGAAGTGCCGGATGATGAATATGATCTGTGGCTGTCAACCGGGCGCGTACTGGAGCACTGGCATTCCGGCAGTATGACGCAACGTGTACCTGAACTGTATCGAGCGTTTCCCGATGCGGTGATCTTTATGCACCCGGAAGACGCGGAAAAGAGAGGCTTGCGTCGCGGTTTACCGGCGAAGGTGGTGAGTCGTCGAGGTGAGATTGTGGCACGGGTTGAAACCCGTGGACGTAACCGAGTGCCCAAAGGCCTGATCTTTGTACCCTGGTTTGATGCCACTGTGCTGATTAATAAAGTCACCCTGGATGCAACCGATCCGTTATCGAAGGAAACCGACTACAAGAAATGTGCAGTGAAGGTGGTTAAGGCGTGAGGTGATGGCATTTCACAACAGCATTTAACAGGGAGGTTAATACAGGGTTATCTGGACACTGCTGTTGTGAAAAGCGCTAAGGCAAAATCATGTTCAAACAGGAAAACAAACAGGGCCGACGGCAATTTATGCTGACTGCAGCAAAGTCACTGGGTGGTGTAGCGGTGATCAGCCTGGGTCTGGGTTTGTATGCCAGGCAGACCAGTGCCTTGCCGGCCTATGCGATACGTCCACCGGGAGCACTGGATGAGGAAAATTTTCTCGGTGCCTGTATTCGTTGTGGCATGTGTGTCAGGGACTGCCCGTTTGATACATTGAAGCTGGCAGGGTTTGCGGATCAGGTCGTCACTGGCACACCTTATTTTATTGCACGGCAGGTGCCCTGTGAAATGTGTGATGACATTCCCTGTGTCAAAGCCTGTCCGACCGGTGCGTTGAATCATCAATTAAGCGATATCAATGAGGCACGCATGGGGCTGGCGGTGGTGATCGACCAGGAAAACTGCATTGCATTTCATGGGCTGCGTTGTGAGGTTTGTTACAACGTCTGTCCGCTGCGTGAAAAAGCCATAACGCTTGAACTGCAACAGAACCCGCGCACCGCAAAACATGCGCTGTTTATTCCACGGGTGCATTCCGATGCCTGCACCGGCTGTGGTAAATGCGAGCAGGCCTGTATTCTGCCGCAGGCCGCGATCAAGGTATTGCCGATCAGGCTGGCTAAAGCGGATGCGGCTCAGCACTACCGGCTGGGCTGGGAAGAAAAGAAGAAATCCGGCAAAAGCCTGGTGACACCGGACGCAACGCACCAGTTCAATTTGCCGCAGGGTGTGGAATACGATTACCAGAGTGGAAAAATAAATAAGGAAAAGCGTGCCGACTCGGAGCTTAAACCCTGATGCAGGTGCTGGCGAAAAATAAATGGTTACTGGCAAGGCGCTGTTCGCAGCTCGGCATACTTGCGTTGTTTATGCTGGGGCCCTGGTTCGGTGTATGGCTGGTTAAGGGTAATTTAAGTTTCAGTTTAACCGCAGACACCTTGCCGTTAACTGATCCCTATGTGTTATTGCAGAGCCTGTTCGCCGGTCACTGGCCGGAAACGATTGCGATCACAGGGGCGGTGATTGTGAGCATCAGTTATCTGTTGCTGGGTCGGGTGTATTGCAGCTGGGTGTGTCCATTGAATGTGGTCACGGATTTTGCCAGCTGGTTAAGAAAACGACTGGGGCTGAAAGCCGGTGCCCATGTTTCGCGGGATTTGCGTTACTGGTTGTTGCTGGCGACATTGGTATTGCCCGTGTTAAGCGGCGTGATGGTATGGGAGCTGGTGAATCCGGTATCCCTGTTACACCGTGGCCTGATATTTGGTATGAGCGCTGGCTGGCTGATTATTGCCATGGTGTTTGTGCTGGACCTGCTGGTGAGCCGCGGTGCCTGGTGCGGGCATATCTGTCCGGTGGGTGCGTTTTACAGCCTGCTTGGAAGATGGGCCCTTGTGCGGGTGAGCGCTAAACGCAGACAGGCGTGCAATGACTGTATGGACTGCTATGCAGTGTGCCCCGAACCACAGGTGATCAAGCCGGCGCTTAAAGGTTTTGAAAACGGCCAGGGGCCAGTGATTATGAATGCACACTGTACAAACTGCGCGCGTTGCCTGGATGTGTGTTCCAAAGACGTATTCGAATTTTCGACACGGTTTAATAACAGGGCGGACACCGCCTGATGTTGGATAAAAATTATATTTGGCCGCACTGGTACCAGTGCGACCTGGACATTAAGACAGGAGAGCTGGCATGAAACCTTCAGTAATCGTAATACATGGCCTGATTATCGTGGCGGCCAGTCTGGCAGCCAGAGCGTATGCCGAACAGCCGGTGTCGCTGCGCGGTATCGAGAATCTGGATCAGACATCGAGAGTTAGCGAAATGAAGCGTTACCAGAAAGACGGTGAGGTGATTTCGCGCGACTATGTGCAGCAACCGCCATTGATTCCGCACAAGATTGACGGCTACCAGATTACGGCTAAATACAATAAATGTTTAACCTGCCATAGCTGGAATAACTACAAACAGTCAGGTGCGACCAAGATCAGCCAGACACATTTTGAAGACCGGGAAAAAAATGTACTGGCCAATGTATCAGCACGACGTTATTTCTGTGTGCAATGTCATGTGCCACAGGCAACAACCGCGCCGCTGGTGGAAAATACCTTCAAGCCGATTGATGCGATCAGTGGACAACAATAAACACTTAAGCAAAACAGATTTTAAAGGTGAGGCTCATGGCAAACAAACAGTGTAATGAAAAAAAATGGCTATGCAGAATGTGGAATACACTGAAAGCACCTTCGACGGTCTGGTCGCTGGGTGGCATACTGCTGGTGGGTTTTGTTGCGGGTGTTATATTCTGGGGCGGATTTAATACTGCAATGGAAGCAACCAATACCGAACAGTTCTGTATCTCCTGCCATGAGATGGAAGAAAACGTCTACCAGGAATACAAGCAAACGATTCACTATTCCAACCGAACCGGGGTTCGCGCCACCTGCCCTGATTGCCATGTGCCAAAAGAATGGACACATAAAATGATTCGCAAGATCAAGGCCAGCAACGAGCTGCTACATAAGGCATTGGGTACGATCAGCACGCCGGAAAAATTCGAAGCCAAGCGTTTGCAGCTGGCACAGAATGTATGGCGTTCGATGAAATCCACCGACTCCCGTGAATGCAGAAACTGCCATGATTATGATTCAATGGATTTTACCGCACAGGGTCGACGTGCCGTGGATTTGCATTCACATGGCCTGGAGGAAGGTAAAACCTGTATTGACTGTCATAAGGGCATTGCGCATTCGATGCCGGATATGCGTGCGATAGATCCGGCGATTGCGCCTGGCAGCAAATAATCGACAATAAACAGCAGGCGATAAATACTGCGCTGTTTATTGACGGGTTTGCTTAGTCGTTGTGATAAGTGGTTTGTAAACAGTGCAGTTGAGTTTGCAGCTGATCAATCTGTTCAAGTAGATCCAGTGCCAGCGCAACGCCGGCGGGGTTTATCTGCAGATCGCGTTGCAGGCGTTTAGCAGTTTGCACTCTTTGCAGGCTGACGGCGGTAAAGCGCCATTGTTCAGCCTGTTGCATATGTTCTGCAAGGTTGACTGGCTCCAGCGCACCTTCTTCAACCAGTTGCACTATCCATTCTTCTGAGCCAGCACAGGCGTCACACAGTTCCTGGAAGCTCAGCTCGAATGATTCATCAAGTAGAACACCATTGAGTATCGTTTGTGGCATAAGGCTAGACTCCCAGTTTGCTGCGTGGGTTATAGGCTAATTCCTGCTGCATTTTCTGGTACAGTTTTTTTGCTGCATCCGTATCCGCAGGCGGCAGGGTGATTTGGGTTATCACATACAGATCGCCCGCTGTGCTCGCCGGAATGCCTCGACCCTTGAGGCGCAGTTTGCGACCGCCGGGTGTGCCGGGTGCAATTTTCATATCCACCGCGCCATTGGGAGTGGGTACCTTTACACTGGCACCCAGTGCAGCTTCCCATGGCGCTAATGGTAAATCAAGATACAGGTCATGGCCATCTATGCGGTACAGGCTATGGGGTTTGAACTCGATTTCCAGGTACAGGTCCCCCGCCGGGGCGCTGCCCATGCCCGGCGAGCCCTGGCCGCTGAGGCGAATACGCTGCCCCTGCTTAACCCCTTTGGGAATTTTAACATTGAGTGTGCGTTGCTTGTTGTAGACATGGCCGCTGCTGTCCACCTCGGGTGATTGCAAGGTAATGCTGCGGCTTGCGCCATGGAAGGCATCTTCAAGATCAATCAGTACCTTGGCGTGATGGTCCTGGCCGCGGCTGGCCTGTCCCTGGCGGGCGTGCTGGTAACGTTGCTGCGCCGAGCCAAATCCACGGCCGAACAGTGATTCGAAAAAGTCGCTGAAGTCACCTGCATCGCCGCCGTCAAATCCGGCGCCGCTGAATTCAAAACCCGCATCCCAGTCCGGTGGTGGGTTGAAGTCCTGGCCGGCTTTCCAGTTCTGTCCCAGCTGATCGTAGGCTGCACGTTTTTCCGGATCCTTTAATACCTGGTAGGCCTCATTGAGTTCCTTGAAGCGCACCTCGGCATCTGCTTCCTTGCTGACATCGGGATGGTATTTGCGCGCCA